>CAKSGP010000113.1 GCA_934454745.1 uncultured Clostridia bacterium | reverse complement strand
GTCGGAAGCTGTCACGATTTTTAATAAAAAACAGCAGTAAGCCTGTCGCCTACTGCTGTTTTTCATTATCAATATGTTAAAATAACCGTCTTATTTGTTCCGTCCCACTTAACATTTGCACCTGCACATTCCGATATAATTCTTACAGGCACGAGTATTCTTTCCGAAACGTTCATATTGGGCACATCAAAGGGAATCCACTCTCCATTTAAATGCACTCCCGATAAACCCTCTTTTACAACAAGCTCACTGCCCTCTTTTACCGCCGTTGCAGTCTGAGTAGCTTGATCCCAGCTAAGAGTATATCCCAATGCCTCAAATATTGCACGTATAGGCACCATTACTCTGTCACCCTCTGCCATTATGGGCGGCTGGTCAAATTCAATCCCCTTACCATTAAGTACGACCTTAATGTGAGGTGATTTAAATTCAGGGTATACCGCAATTTTCGGATCACGTTCCGGTAAATATAAGCCGTCACTATAATATATTCGTTTTCCTGCAGTGACAGTATCTCCATCATACCAAACTATTATATTTTTGAATTCATAAGCATCATTATCTCTAAGCATAGACGTTTCTTTGTATGTGTTTATATTTATAATTCCGTTTCCGCGGTATAAAATATTATATATATTTCTGTCTGTTATGGCATTAAGGATTTCATCAGCACCCTTAAACTGCAAAAACTGCTGCTCTGTAATAGGGATTGCACCATATTCCTTAAGCTCACCTTTGTCCGAATCCCAATAATGCCAATATGTCTTATAGGTACGTCCCATACCGTAATAATTACCTTTTCTCAGCTCTGTTTTTTCTATAATCAGGTCATAGGCTGAATCCTCAACTAATAATCCTTTTACCGAATCTTTCAAAATACCATCCACCTTGAAGCTTCTCGGAATTTCATTCTCAACGCTAAGCACTGTGGATTTCATTTCTCCACTGCTCCATAAGTTATTATATACAAGAAGCTTTTTTCTGCTTTGCGTAATTACATTAGGTTTCCCATACCCGTCAAGTATAATTCCCAGTCCGCCATCTTTTTCTTCACGTCCGACTATTTCCGTCCGACTATCCGAAGCATAGATAATTTCACCACGGAACATTAAAGGATCGTATCCGTCACTTTCAATTACTTTTCCTGCAAGCGCAAACATTTCTGATGTTCCGTCGCCATCAAAATCATCATAAAATGTTTGTACAATGTCAGACCTTGTGATAGTTTTTACCTTTGCAATTAAATCATTCTCACCGACTGCATAGCAGGTTGGCAAAAGACCTGCACTAATTGCCAATACAGCAATCATAGATAAAATCTTTTTCATATTTTTTCCTCCTGTTAAATTATTCTTTTATTAATTTGTATAATGTGGGATCAAATCCAAACTCCGAAATCAACGTTTCTGCCTCATCAAGATATTTCTCCCTTATCTTTTGCGGTATCTGGGATTTTACTCCGCGTATAAGGATATTTTTAGGTGTATGGGACATATCCACAAATTCAAGAAGCTGTGTATTATACCCCTTATACCACATAATATTGGCACGGATTGCATCTGTCATTAGTGCCGCAGTTCGTTCCTTGACTATTCCGTATCGTGTCAGAATTGACAGCTTATCGCTTTTCATTTGCAGATTAAGCTCGTGCTGACAGCAGGGTACGGAGAATATCAAATCTGCTCCCCACTCTATTGCATTATAAAGTGCATAATCCGTTGCTGTATCGCAAGCGTGAAGTGTTATTACCATATCAGGCTTTGTGGCAGTTTTATAGCCGTTTATATCGCCTATCTCAAACCGCAAGCCTGTGTACCCGTAGCGTTTTGCGGATTTGTTACAGTTTTCTATAACCTCCTCCTTCAGGTCAAGTCCTGTTATGTTGGCATTTATACCCATAATCTCTGTCAGATAATAATATAGTACAAATGTAAGATAGGATTTTCCGCATCCGAAATCTATTATGTTTATTGCCGTATAATCACGCTTTTTTATCTCATCATTTATAAGCTCTAAAAACCTGTTAATCTGGCGGAATTTATCATACATCGTCCGTACAACCTTGCCCTCTTTTGTAAATATTCCCATATCTACAAGAGGCGGTACGTTATCGCCTTCATTTATTAAATACTGTTTCTTTCTGTTGTGTTCCTTGCTGATGGGGGCGGTTTGTATATTCTTTCGCTTATAGGATGTTTTTCCTTTTTTTGAAATCAGGACAATATGCTCCGCATCCTTTGTCCACATATTCAGCTGTAAATACATATCCGACTCTGTTTTTACAAACTCTGCAAGCTCTTTCTGAGATATGTTTTTATGAAAAACCTGTTTTTCCGTAAAATTCTCCGCAAAGTATCCCTTATCCGTTTTTGAAACCGTTATTTTTCTGTACTCTGCACCCTTGTTGGGTTTACTCAAAGTAAGCTTTATAATACCCTCTGCCGTAACATTATCAATTATATCAAATAATTCCATTTATCTCACACAAATCCTGTCTTCTATATCCTCTAAAAGTGAATCACCAATACCGTTTACGAGCGTTAATTCCTCAATTGCCATAAATCCGCCGCACTCGTTACGGTATTCAATAATGCGCTGTGCTAGCTTTTCGCCTATACCCTTGAGCTCATCAAGCTCCTGGGCAGTCGCCATATTTATATCAAGTCTGCCCTCATCATCATAGTGTGTTTCATACGTTGCCGTCGGAAACTGTGTTTGGTCAGGAATCTCGGTTACCATAAACTCTTTTTTGTCACAACATTCCAGATATAAGCCGAACAGCATTGCCCCTAACGCAATCGCCGAATATGCTATTACTTTCATATTCTTAGATAATTTAATTTTCACAAGGCTCGCCCTTTTCACGTTTTAAAAAGGCTATATCTTCGTCTGAGAGCCACTCATTAGAAATCATATCAGGACGCTTGTTAAGTGTTGCTAAAAGCGACTGCTCATGCTTCCATTTGTCTATAAGCTCGTGATTTCCCGAAAGCAGAACCTCCGGTACCTCGCGTCCGTGCCACACTCTCGGTTTTGTGTATTGAGGATGCTCTAAAAGTCCCTGATAATGGGACTCGTTTTCAAATGAACCATTATTTGACAGTACCCCCGGAATAAGTCTTGCAACCGTGTCAATTACCGCCATTGCAGGGATTTCACCGCCTGTCATAACAAAGTCACCTAAAGAGATTTCGCAGTCTACTATTTCATCAAGCAAACGCTGGTCTACCCCCTCATAATGACCGCACAAAAGCACAATATGATTATAGCTTTTCAGCTCGATTGCTTTATCCTGATTGAAAACTGAGCCCTGGGGTGACATAAATACAGTATATGGCTTATAGTCAAGCCCCTCTGCTATTGACATATATGCGCGGTATATCGGCTCGGCACTCATAAGCATACCTCCGCCGCCGCTATATGGTGTATCGTCAACCTTGCGGTGTTTATCGGTGGAAAAGTCACGAATATTAATATAGTTAAGTTCTAAAAGTCCCACTTTTTCTGCTCTGCCAATTATTGAATTACCTAAAACCGAACGGAACATATCAGGAAAAAGCGTCAGTACATCAAACCTCATCATCAAGCCCTTCCATTATATTAACTATTACTTTACCGCCCTTTATATCGACGTTTTTCACTACATCATCTATTACAGGTAAAAGCAGGTTCTTTTTACCCTCTCGCTTAACATCGTAAATATCGCTTGAACCTGCATTAAATACATCTGCAATTTCACCTACAAATTCTCCGTCCTCTGTATATACACTAAGACCAATAAGGTCAACTATGTAGTAAACCCCTTCCGGAAGCTCGCCAAGCTCGGAACGGTCTGCATACAGCACAAAATTCTTATAGGGCAGAATTTCGTTTATATCGTTATATTCTCCAAACTTTACTATCACATTGCTTTTTTGATATTTTACTCCGACCACATTAAGCTTTTTATATTCATTCTTGATTTTTATATATACATAAGATAAGTCGCTAAAAACCTCAGGTGAGTCAGTCCAGGGTACTACCTTGACTTCACCTCTTAAGCCATGGGTATTAACAATCTTGCCTACTTCAAGTAAATTCTCCATAATGTATCCTCTTTCATACACATTCTTATGTAAAAACAATGGCTGTCCACACATTACGTGCGGGCAGCCATGCTTTCTCGGTTTGTAAATAAAGAATTATTACACAATATCGACCGATACTTTCTTGTTTTCTCGGCTTGCCGCAGCCTTAACAACAGTACGCAATGCCTTTGCAATACGTCCCTGCTTGCCGATTACCTTACCCATATCATTTTCTGCGACATGTAGCTCAAGTGTAACCGAACTGTCTTCGTTATTAACCTCAGTGATATTTACCATATCAGGGTTATCAACAAGAGCCTTGGCGATGATTTCTAATACTTCCTTCATCAAAACGCCCTCCATTAGTCGATAATATTGGATTTCTTAAGAAGTGCCTTTACAGTATCTGTCGGCTGTGCACCGTTTGCAATCCACTTCTTAGCGGCCTCTGCATCTATATTTATAGTTGAAGGATTTGTAAGCGGATCGTATGTTCCGATTTCATCGATAAACTTACCGTTTCTCGGTGATCTTGAATCTGCAACTATAACTCTGTAAAACGGTGCCTTTTTTGCACCCATTCTTCTCAATCTTATTTTAACTGCCATTGTCTTTTCACCTCCTGTTAATTTATACGTATATATAATAAATATAAAGCGTATGCTAATATATTAATTATCTCATTTTTCTCAAGCGATTAAGCATTTTCTGCTGTTTTCCGCCCGTAAGCTGCTTCATCATTTTCTGCATATCCGCAAATTGCTTTAGAAGCTGGTTTACGTCCTGTACCCTTGTACCGCTACCCTTTGCAATTCTTATTTTACGGTTCGCGGCTATTATTTTAGGATTTTGGCGTTCAGACGGAGTCATGGACTGGATTATTGCCTCAATATGCACCAAACGCTTTGCGTTCTCCTCAGTATCCACAGCATCAAGCATCTTTCTGTCAACACCAGGCAGCATACCAAGTATCTGCGAGAATGAGCCAAGCTTTTTAATCTGCTTCAGCTGTGCTAAGAAATCATCAAGATCAAACTGCTGTTTTCTTATTTTCGCCTCAAGCTCTGCGGCTGATTTCTCGTCAAACTCTGCCTGTGCCTTATCAACAAGTGAAAGTATGTCACCCATACCAAGAATCCTTGATGCCATTCTGTCGGGGTGGAACAATTCAAGGTCATTAAGCTTTTCGCCCACCGATGCAAATTTTATAGGCTTACCGGTCACCTGCTTTACTGAAAGTGCCGCACCACCTCTTGTGTCACCGTCAAGCTTTGAAAGGATAACGCCTGTTATATCAAGCTGTTCATTAAAGGTTTTGGCAACGTTTACTGCGTCCTGACCTGTCATAGAATCCACAACAAGCAGAATTTCAGTAGGGTTGGTTTGAGCTTTAATGTTTGCAAGCTCACCCATAAGCTCCTCATCGATATGAAGACGTCCTGCCGTATCGAGAATTACAGGGTTATTGCCGTGTGCTGTTGCATATTTAACAGCCTCTTTCGCT
>CAKSGP010000112.1 GCA_934454745.1 uncultured Clostridia bacterium | reverse complement strand
GTGCTGTACTTGAGTCACCTACTGTTGTGTTCCAGTCACAGTAATAATAACCGTTCTTTGCAAGCTCGTCTTTATAACGGTCCTTCTTTTCAGCAAACATAGAACCACCCGAACCGCCTAAGAATCTGTAAAGCTTTATAGGCTTTTTGCCGTCAGGTGTGTTTTCAACAATCAAATCATAAGTTTCTTCCACTTCATCCATAAATGTTGTTTTATCTGCATATAATATATCAGCGTTGCCAGATTTTGAAAGGGGAAGTACAAGGTGCCCTTCTTCTATGGCACGTGTGCATAGATAGGGGTTATCCTTTATATCAGTACCATTCATAAAGAAGGTTGCTTTAACGTTATAACGTCTTAAGACGTCTAAGATTGCAGGTGTAACATCCTCTGAAGGACCATTATCAAAAGTCAGGTAAACGTGGTTTGTCTGTCCTGAAGCTTTGATGATATCAAGATAGTCGTTTCTGCCCTCTTTTGGATCGGGCATTGACGGATTAAACTTTGCCTCAGCATCTTTGTCCGACGGAACATCTGTAACTATTGGAGCATTGTTATTCTCCGACGGTTTTTTTGCACATTTTACAATATTAAAAATAAGCAGAAATGCAAGAAATGCAATTGCTACTAACAAGACTATACGCTGAATTCTTCTTTCACGTTCTCTTTTTTTGTGCTGTGCTTTGAGCCGTTCACGACGTCTTGCTTCAAAGTCCTGTGATACTGCCACGTTTTTTCACCTCGTAAAATCAATAATAAACAATGGAGAAAACTCTCCTTACAGAAGTATTATACACTAAAGAACGGAAAAATTCAATCATTTTCTTTAAAAATTTTTAAAAAAATATAGGGAGTGATAAAATGTTAAAAATTTTAATTTTAATATGTACGGTTTTAAGTCTTTTCTGCGGTTGCGCAAAGCCTCGTGAGAGTGAAATTTTACAAACTGCGAGTGTAGGAAATTATGACGTATTAGATGCCAAAGGGCAGGGGTGGGGATTTGTCAGAAAAAAAGGAGCTCCACCGGAAATTCCCGAAGCACAATCGGAGCTTTTGCGAAAATATAAGGGCGAATATTTGGGAAATACCGAGGAAAAGTCACTGTATCTGACTTTTGATGAGGGCTATGAAAACGGCTTTACGGCGGTAATACTTGATATCCTTGCCAAAACAAAAACTCCTGCGGCATTCTTTGTTACCGGTCCGTATCTTGAAGGACAGGAGGAGCTTATTAAACGTATGATAGATGAGGGGCACATTGTGGGAAATCATACGGTAAACCACTTAAATCTGCCTAATCAGCCGGCAGAAACCGTAAAAGATGAAATAGAGTCACTTAATAAAACCTGCAAGAGTAAGTATGGATATGAAATGAAATATATGCGTCCGCCGGAGGGCGAGTTTTCTGAAAAATCTCTTGCTGTTACAAATGATTTGGGAATGAGAACAATTATGTGGAGCTTTGCGTATAAGGATTGGGATATAAATGCTCAAAATGGTGCGGATTATGCTTACCAAAGCGTTATGCCGTACTTACATAACGGTGCGGTGATACTGCTTCACGCAGTATCTTCGGATAACGCTTCGGCACTTGAGAGGATTATAAATGATGCAGTATCACAAGGCTACACCTTTAAGTCTCTTGATGAGTTGTAATTCTCGTTGTTTCGTTTTTTAACTTTTCAGAAATTGGATTTTGCGGAGTATCAATGACTGCGTTGGGGTACATGAAAAGTAACGAACGCAGTCCGTATTCCGTTTCGTTCTCCGAGCGAGGAGTGTAAGATATGTAATTAATATTTTTACCTGATATATAGCAGAATATAAGTAAAAAAAGTGCAATGATGCCTATTGCAATGGTTAAAATGGAGAATATAAGTACAAGTATATCCATGTGGGTTCACTTCCTTTCTTAATTTTATATTATGAAAATGGAACAGAGATTGTGAAAAGGATGGTTTTGCTTGACAAACATAGGTAATTTTAGTATAATATACTCTGTATAATAATGTATTAATGAATATGAGGTAAATAATGATTACAGTAACAAATTTAAGCGTAAATTTTGATGGTCAGCCTTTATTTAAGGATGTTGATCTGAAATTCACTCCGGGCAACTGCTACGGCGTTATCGGTGCTAACGGCGCAGGAAAATCCACGTTTTTAAGAGTCCTTTCAGGTGAGCTTGATTCAACATCGGGAAGTGTTTCTATTGCACCAAATTGCCGTATGTCGGTTTTAAAGCAGGATCACTTTGAATTTGATGAATATACGGTTTTAGATACCGTTATAATGGGTAATAAAAAGCTTTATGATATAATGAAAGAAAAAGATGCTCTATATATGAAAGAGGATTTTTCTGATGAGGACGGTATACGTGCGGCGGAGCTTGAAGCTGAATTTGCTGATATGGACGGCTGGGAGGCTGAATCTGACGTGTCAAAGCTTATTCAGGGACTGGGACTTCCGGAGAGTATATTATACTCAAATATGGCAGACCTTGGCGGTAATGAAAAGGTAAAGGTGCTTTTGGCACAGGCACTTTTTGGTAATCCTGATATAATACTGTTGGACGAACCTACAAACCATCTTGATATTAATGCTGTTGAGTGGCTTGAGGACTTTTTGATGGACTATGAGGGTACAGTTATAGTTGTATCCCATGACAGATATTTCTTAAATGTTGTCTGCACACATATGGTTGATATTGACTACGGCAAAATCAAGATGTATGTAGGTAACTATGAGTTCTGGTATGAATCATCACAGCTTGTACAGAAAATGATTAAACAGCAGAATAAGCGTAACGAGGAAAAGATAAAAGAGCTTGAAACCTTTATTCAGCGTTTCTCGGCAAACAAGTCAAAGTCAAAGCAGGCTACAAGTCGTAAGAAAATGCTTGATAAGCTTACAGTTAATGAAATGCCTGCATCATCACGCCGTTATCCCTTTGTAGGATTTGATATGGACCGTGAGGCAGGCAAGGACTTGCTGACGGTAAATGAAATATCAAAAAGTCTTAACGGTGAGGTACTACTTAATAACATCTCTTTCACTCTAAATCACAATGATAAAATTGCTGTGATAGGCGAAAACGAGCTTGCAGTTACAGCATTGCTCAAAATTCTTGCTGAGGAGGACGAGCCTGATACAGGTGAAATCAAATGGGGTGTAAGTACGTCGCGAAGCTATTTCCCAAAGGATAACAGCGAATATTTTGAGGGCTCAGACCTTAACCTGTGCGATTGGTTAAGACAATATTCAAAGCCCGGTTTTGAAACGCAGAATGATACGTATATAAGGGGATTCTTAGGTAGAATGTTGTTTTCGGGCGATGATGTATTTAAGCCTGTTAAGGTACTCTCAGGTGGAGAAAAGGTACGTTGCATGCTTTCGCGTATGATGCTTTTTGGCTCGAATGTGTTAATACTTGATCAGCCTACAAACCATCTTGATCTTGAATCCATAACAGCTGTTAATAACGGACTTACGGCGTTTAAGGGTAATGTTATTTTTGCATCCCACGACCACGAGTTTATGAACACTATTGCAAATCGCATAATAAGAATTAATCCCGACGGTACAATTACAGACAGAATGTGTACCTATGATGAATACCTTGAAAAGGTGAAAAACGGAGAAATATAAAATTCGGGAAAGTCCGATGGAAAGGAATGCAACAAATGAGTAAGGCTGACGAACTATTTATTAAAAACTGTCGTGAAATTATTGATAACGGATTTTCAGACGAAAATTTGCCTGTTCGCCCTAAATGGGAGGACGGAGTAAGTGCCCATACTAAAAAAATCTTCGGTATTGTAAACCGCTATAATCTTGCAGAGGAGTTTCCTATTCTTACCTTACGCCGTACCTATCTTAAAAGTGCGGTAGACGAGATTTTGTGGATTTGGCAGAAAAAATCAAATAATATAAAGGATTTACATTCACATATCTGGGATTCCTGGGCGGATAAGGACGGTTCAATCGGTAAAGCCTATGGTTATCAGCTTGGTATTAAGCACAGCTATCCCGAGGGGGAGTTTGATCAGGTGGACAGAGTCATATATGACCTTAAAAATAATCCGTCATCACGGAGGATTATGACAAATATTTACGTGCATCAGGACTTGAAGGATATGAATCTTTATCCTTGTGCATACAGTATGACATTTAATGTTTCAGGTAACAAGCTTAATGCCATATTAAACCAGCGTTCCCAGGATATGCTTGCGGCAAACAACTGGAATGTTGTTCAGTACAGTGCGTTACTGATAATGATGGCAAAAACAGCAGGACTTGAGCCGGGTGAATTGGTACACGTTATAGCTGATGCTCATATTTATGACAGACACATTCCCATAATAGAACAGATTATAGCCAATGAGCCTTACGATGCACCAAAATTGCACGTTGAGGACAAGACTGATTTTTATGAATTTACACGTGATGATTTCACTCTTGAAAATTACAAATACCACGAGCTTGACGTAAAAATCCCCGTGGCAATATAAAGGAAGGATAAAACTATGAAGCTTGGATTTATAGGAGCAGGGAACATGGGCAGTGCCATAATCGGAGGTACTCTTGCCTCGAAAATGGCAGAAGGTTCAAGTATTACCGTGTTTGATAAGGATATGGCAAAGCTTGACGGCTTAAGGGAAAAGTACGGAGTAAACGTTGCATCAAACAGCCTGTTCTGTGCTGAATGTGATATAGTTTTTCTATGCGTTAAGCCGAATGTTCTTGACAGCGTAATAAAGGAGATAGGACCTTATGCAAATGAAAAAACAGTTTTTGTTTCCATTGCGGCAGGTCAGTCAATCGCTAAGATCACAGAAAGCTTTAACAGCGAAAATGTTAAAATTGTCCGTGTTATGCCGAACACACCTGCACTTGTAGGCGAGGGGATGTCAGCAGTGTGTGCAAATGAGAATGTAGAGGAATCAGAACTTGCATCAGTTCTTGATATCTTGCGGAGCTTTGGACGTGCTGAGGTGGTATCGGAAAATCTTATGGATACTGTAACGGCCATAAGCGGTTCATCTCCGGCTTACGTGTTTATGTTCATTGAGGCTATGGCAGATGGGGCTGTAAAAGGCGGAATGACACGTGATATGGCATATACATTTGCATCACAGTCAGTTTTAGGTAGTGCTAAAATGGTGCTTGAAACAGGCTTACACCCGGGTGTATTAAAGGACATGGTATGCTCTCCGGGTGGGACAACCATAGACGCTGTTGCTGTCCTTGAAAAGAAGGGTATGCGTAATGCTGTTATTGAGGCAATGGATGCTTGTATAGAAAAATCAAAATCAATGTAACCAGAGGACGAAAATGAATTTAATCATAACTTTTATTTTATTGATAATAGGTTTTGCACTTTTGGTAAAGGGTTCTGATATATTTGTAGACGGAAGTGTGTCTGCGGCGAAGCTTTTCAGAGTTCCTGCGGTAATTATAGGTCTTACAATAGTATCAATAGGAACCTCCGCACCAGAGGCGGCAGTCAGTATAACGGCAGGAATAAGGTGAAGTAACGAGATTGCAATTTCAAATCTTGTAGGCTCGAATATTTT
>CAKSGP010000111.1 GCA_934454745.1 uncultured Clostridia bacterium | reverse complement strand
TCATAGTAGGCTCGGTAATGGTGATAGGTTGTCCGTTTTTAATCTGTTCGATCCAAAGCGGAATAACCGAACCCCTCTAACACATAACGTTGCCGTAACGAGTGCAGCAGATTTTCGTTTTACCGCTGTTTCTCGACTTCGCGACCGCGACTTTCTCCTCTATCGCCTTGGTAATACCCATAGCGTTGATAGGATAAGCGGCTTTGTCTGTCGAAAGACAGATAACCGACTTAACGCCCTCTTCGATAGCGGCGGTAAGCACGTTGTCCGTGCCGATAACGTTCGTGCGAACGGCTTCCATGGGAAAGAATTCGCAAGACGGAACCTGTTTAAGCGCGGCGGCGTGGAAAATGTAGTCAACGCCGTGCATAGCGTTCTTGACCGATTGAAGGTCGCGAACGTCGCCTATGTAGAACTTGATTTTGTCTGCGACTTCGGGCATTTTAGCCTGAAATTCGTGGCGCATATCGTCCTGTTTTTTCTCATCTCTCGAGAAAATTCTGATTTCGCCGATATCTGTTTTTAAGAAACGATTTAAAACGGCATTGCCGAAACTTCCCGTTCCTCCCGTAATCATCAAAGTTTTTCCATTAAATAAACTCATTTTAGCCTCACTCTTTGATTTTTTATTAATCCCTGAAATACAAATCTCTTGTATACACTTTTTCACGCACATCATCCAGGCAAGAATCGTAACGGTTTGCCACAATCACATCACATATTTTTTTAAAACCAGCAAAATCGTGAATAACTTTGTTTTCAAAAAAAGTATCTTCATGCAAAGTCGGCTCGTAAACAACGATTTCCGCGCCTTTCGCACGCATTCTCTTCATCACGCCTTGTATAGAAGATTGTCGAAAGTTATCCGAATTGCTCTTCATTGTCAAACGATAAATCCCTATAACAACTTTTTTACCCGGAATTCCGTTTTCACCGTATTCCCTGTCTTTTCCGTAGAATCCCGCCTTTTCAAGCGCGTCTTCCGCAATAAAATCTTTTCTCGTCCTGTTCGATTCAACAATCGCCGAAATTAGGTTTTCGGGAACGTCCTCAAAATTTGCGCGAAGTTGCTTCGTGTCTTTTGGCAAGCAATACCCGCCATATCCAAACGAAGGGTTATTGTAATGACATCCGATACGAGGATCGAGACAAACGCCGTCGATGATAGACTTTGTATTCAAACCTTTCGATTCCGCATAAGTATCAAGCTCGTTGAAATATGCCACCCGAAGCGCAAGGTATGTATTCGCGAAAAGTTTTACAGCTTCCGCCTCGGTCGTATCCATAAACAGTGTATCGATGTTTTCTTTTATTGCGCCTTCTTGCAGCAACTCTGCAAATTTATGCGCCATCGATTCGACTTTTTCATTCCCCTTCGGACAACCAACAATAATCCTGCTCGGATAAAGATTGTCGTATAACGCCTTGGATTCACGAAGAAACTCCGGACTAAAGATGATATTTTCGGTATGATATTTTTTCCGCACGTTCTTAGTGTAACCAACAGGTATCGTCGATTTAATCACCATCACTGCATTTTTATTTACAGATAAAACAAGTTCAATCACCTGCTCTACATACTTCGTATCAAAAAAATTCTTCTTCGAATCATAGTTTGTAGGTGCGGCAATAATTACAAGTTCCGCATTTTTGTAGGCTTCCGCACCATCCAATGTGGCAACTAAATTCAATTCTTTCTCAGTAAGGTATTTTTCAATATATTCGTCTTGAATCGGGCTAATACGCTTATTAATCTTTTCAACTTTTTCAGGAATAACGTCTACCGCCGTTACTTCATTGTGTTGCGACAAAAGCACCGCTAATGATAATCCTACATATCCCGTCCCCGCTACCGCAATTTTCATTTTCTGTTCTCCTTGCAATAAAACTCCTTATACCATTCGGCAAATTTACGCAATCCTTCGCGCAAACTTGTGTTTGGTTTAAAACCAAAATCTCTTTCGAGCGCAGACGTATCCGCATAGGTTATCGGTACGTCTCCCGCTTGCATCGGTACGAGTTTTTTGTGAGCGTCGAAATTATAATCTTTCGGAAGCACCTCGGCTCTTATCAACTCTTCCCGTAAGATTTGTACGAAATCAAGTAGATTTTCAGGGTGATTGTTTCCGATATTGTAAATCTTGTACGGCGGAATCGGCAGTCCGTCCTCGCCGTTTTTCTTTTCGGGCGCATGCATCATCACACGCTTTACACCTTCTACAATATCGTCTACATAAGTGAAATCGCGCTTGCAATTCCCGTAATTAAAAATCTGAATAGTTTCGCCTTTGATAAGCTTGTTCGTAAAACCGAAATACGCCATATCCGGCCTGCCCGCAGGACCGTACACCGTAAAGAACCTCAACCCCGTTGACGGAATGTTATACAGCTTGCTGTACGCGTGCGCAAGCAATTCATTTGACTTTTTCGTTGCGGCATAGAGCGAAACGGGGTTGTCCACTTTATCGTCCGTGGAATATGGAACTTTTTTATTGCTACCATATACCGAAGAAGAGGAAGCATATACAAGATGCTCAACGCCTTTTGCCTCGTTATCGTAAGAATGGCGGCACGCTTCGAGAATATTGTAAAAACCGATGATATTGCTTTCTATGTACACATCGGGATTTGTTATCGAATACCGAACGCCCGCCTGCGCCGCAAGATTTACCACTATATCGAACTTGTAATCTGCGAAAAGCTCGTCTATAAGCCGTTTATCCGCAATATTACCCTTAACGAAGCACCACTTTGAAGAACTGCTTTCGGCAATTTTTTCGATTTCCTTCAATCTGTATTCTTTAATGGAAACGTCATAATAATCGTTGAGATTGTCTAACCCTACGATTGTTGCACCATCTACGGATTTCAGCAATTCTTCAACAAGATTTGCCCCGATAAACCCCGCCGCACCAGTTATTAAAATTGATTTTTTGTTAAAAAATTTCATATAACGCTCTTTTCTCCACTTCAAATATGTACATTTCTCGATTATTACGACTCTTTACCCGTTTTTTTTAGAAATTTTTCACCGATTAAAAACCTTGTCGGATTCCACAGCATTAACATTGAAGAAATAATTAATGATATACAGAATGAGATCATAAAATTCAACGCGGCATGTGCATTCGGTGAAATTGCATCGTTGAGAAAGTATAACACAAAATATATAATTTGTTGATGAAACAAATATATCGCCATACTTCTATCACTGATAAATAAAAAAAATTTATTATTCCACTTTACTTTTTTTGCAAATCTTTGCAAAACAATAAAAGCAATTACTGCACCTACTGCATGCAATACAAACTCTAAACCGAAATATATCACCTTATAAATAGCCCCTTCAAAACTTGCTTCTCTTAAATAGTAGATTGCCACATAAAGAATGACATCAAAAAATATATATACCAATGACGGAAGTTTTTCTAAAACGCTCACGCTTTTTTTTCTGAGCATAAAGCCCAAATAAAAGAACGGCATATATATACACCCCGTCCATACTCTATAGAAGTCAGGGACGAACTTTCCGGCAACTAAACCTCCCATATAAAAAAGTAGCGTTATCCCCCCTCCGACAACAGGATGTTTATCAACATAATCGGCGATAAAATAGAAGAAAATAAACACCCAAAAAAGCATTAACAGAAACCAAAGTTGTTCTCCACCTGTTGCAAGAAGATAGATAAAAATAAATTCTTTAATTGTATAATTTCTAAAAAACCACGCTATAGGAACACACCATATGAAAGTTATAAAAAAATATGGCACAAGTAGTCTTTTCGCTTTTTTTAACAAAAATCTTTTAAAATTTTTATATCCGCCTTCTTCTTGTTTAATATAATAAAAAATGTATCCAGAAATAAGAGTAAAACAATAAATGTTAAAACTACACATCCATTTCCCGAAATGCGGCAACAAAACAAGTTTTTCAGCAACAGATAAACATGAAAACCAATCGCCACCCCAAAATAAGCAACTATGAGCCAGCACGACAGAAATCATCAAAACTGTTTTAATAAAATTGCAATTTTTTAACATGTCATTATTTTCTTGTGCTTCAATTTCCAACATTTACACCTCCACAGAAATGATTTTATGATTGTTTTCTATTTTTATCTTGTAACATACGCAAAAAGCTTTTTATATTTTTTCTATTAGCCGTTGTAAAAATAGATATATAAACTCCGCTAACAACAAGAAAAGACAAAACACCCCATAAAATTAATTGTAGATAATTTCCAATAGACAGTAAATTCAACTTTCCTATGATAACAAATAAAATAAATACACTGAAATTGCAAATATCATAAATTAGTTCTTTATATGGCTTTTCATGCAAAACACGTTTTGAAAAGAAAACTATACTATCAAAACTCCTCCATATACCAGCAATGATTGTTCCAAATAAAACTCCAACTATTCCCCAAAATTGAACTAACACCAACGAAACGCTCAGATTTACCCCTGCTTCAACAAAATAACGCCAAGTGGTTTTCGGCGCTTGGCCGGCAACATTTGCTCCTGCTAAACTTGCCCCTCTCATACAATCCAATATAATATTAAAAGAAAACAAAATTGCAGCTAAATAATTTTGATAATCTATATCTTCAACTCCCTTTGTATACAGTGAAATAAATCCATTTACGAGCAATATACTGACTGAAGATAAAATACATCCGATGGTTACTTGTATTGATGTATAAGCTCTGTATGTTTTTTTAAATGCCTTCTCTTCAATATAATACGACTGTCCTAATACAAAACCTGTACTACTTCTTACTATGCCAACCACTGTTGATACCGCAGAGTATACCATGCTATAAACCGTATAAACACTTACCGCTTTTAATCCGCAAAAAATAGACAGGACGAGTGTATCAGTACTGTTAAAGATTAACCCTCCGATTTGTTGAACAACATAGTATTTTCTATTTTCAAGCAAAGACATATCCGATTGCACATCATGCTCAATCCATCTGTACTTTCGCTTGAAATAAATTGCATATATCAACACTTGTATTCCCATGATAACAACTCCTAAAAGTTGCATCACTATCACATTGTTAAATATAATAACTGAAAGAATTTTCGCCACATATATAAGTACTTGTGTAAAAAATGTAACTAAACTAATAACATAATATTTTCCTTCAGCATTAAGAAGTTGCTGATATGCAGCCCTAAAAGCAAAATTTATTACCCCTGAACAGCCTTGTAAAAATACAACCCAAAAAATCTCACAGTAAGAGATTGTTGTAGTTATTACAAACGGATATACAAAAGAAGCAATTAATACACACGCAAAGTATACAATTGAAACCTTTCTGTAATACAGTTGAGATGTACGTATAACAACAGAAGTCTGATGTGCGTCATGCTCTCCGAGCGACTTATATAGAGCTTGCAACGTTGACGTGTTTATGCCGGCTTCCAGTAACAGAAGGTAATTCATAATAGTCTTTACCGAATTTACCAAACCGTTATATTCTGATCCCCGAGGATTCGATCCGCATCCTGCCGCCGGAGGACGGCGCGGAGGCGGCGATCGAAATTTTCTGCTCGCGCACGGTTATTTATTTTGAAATTGGCGAGATCGAATCCGTCTGCCTGATGCACCGCGTGC
>CAKSGP010000110.1 GCA_934454745.1 uncultured Clostridia bacterium | reverse complement strand
ACATTACCGAATTGAACGCCAAGAGGCAGGCGGTCAGGGACGAGATTAACGAGCTGGAAGAGAAATTGAAAAAGTTCGATATTCCTGTGGTTAGGAAAGAGGAGGATTGAAAATGTCAATGAACATAAAAACATATGTATGCGCCATTATCGGCGCAATCGGCGGGGCTGTTTCGGCAGCCCTGGGCGGCTGGGATAATGCCATTATTACGCTGCTTATCTTTATGGCAGCGGATTTTATACTGGGGCTGGCAAACGCCATGTGGTGGCACAAATCCGATAAATCGGAAAACGGGGCGCTGTCGTCCCGTGCCTGCTGGCAGGGCATAGTAAAAAAGTTTGGCACACTGTTAATCGTTGTGTGTGCCAATTATGCGGACAAGCTGCTCAATGTGGATTATCTTCGGGACGCTGTAATTATAGCATTCTGCGCTTCGGAGTTGATTTCCATTTGTGAGACGGCAGGACTGATGGGCATACTGCCTTCGGGTGTGCAGAAGATTCTGACTAAGATAATTGACCTGTTAAATGATAAGTCAGGAGGAAACAGCCATGAAAATTGAGGAAAAATTTCTCACCCCCAACAAGTACAGCCGTCCGGGCATCAAGCTTGAAAAGGTTACAAAAATTGCTGTGCATTATGTAGGCAATCCCGGAAGTACCGCAATCGCAAACCGCAACTACTTTGAAAACCAGAAAAACGGCGGACGGTATGTGTCATCGCACTACATAATCGGACTGGAGGGCGAGATCATACAGTGCATACCGCTGACGGAGTGGAGCTACTGCACAAACCAGGCAAACGGCTATAGCATCAGCATTGAGTGCTGCCACCCTGACGCATCGGGCAAGTTTAACGAGGCTACAGAGCAGAGCCTTGTTGAGCTGTGTGCATATCTCTGCAAGCGATATAACTTGACTTCGGACGATATCATCAGGCACTATGACGTGACAGGCAAGCTTTGCCCCTTATGGTACGTCAAGCACCCTGAAAGTTTTTTGGCATTTAAAAAGCGTGTAGCCGCCGAGCTGACAAAGGATAGCGATGACGGCAAAACCTATTACGTCCAGGTCGGAGCGTTTAAGTCAAAGGCGAATGCTGAGAAGTATCTTGAAGGGGTAAAAAAGGATTACCCCAACGCATTTATTAAGACTATGTAAACAAACAGCCCTCTGCCGAAAAAGCAGGGGGCTGATTTTTTTAAACCATTTATCTCTCGCACTCATATTTACAGTATGTTTCAACTGCGTTTATTAAATCTATATCTTCGGGATACAGGGCTGCGATTGCCCGAGCGGCACCATATGTTGTACAGTCAGCCAAACCATACAGTACGTATTGAAACTTATGAAATTCTCCCTTTTTGTATCCCAAGAGATAATTGAGGTCAAAGACACGATCGCATATGTCCCACGATTTGATCTCGCCATTCTTGAACGATTCTACTTCCTTTATAATTGCATCTATAGGGACAGGCTCGTTCATAGCCTCGATAACCTCTAACAACTTCTTGCAGGACATCAATCTGTGAAGAGAGCAAGGAGAATAGTCCCCGCAGATTGCCACGATTGCTTTTCTTATAGCTGGCGTTTGTTTATCTAACATATCTTTCAGCTTTTCATATGCGCCATCTTCCGGATGCACGCTGTTCTGATATTCGTTAGCGCCCCAAACGATGTCAACTGCATGACCGGTATCACTGTCATATATTCGATCACAATAACCATAACCACGAATAGTATCTTTGAAGAGTTTAACTGAATCCCATTTTGTAACAGCTTCCCATCTTCTCATAAAATAATCATCCTTTCAAATTTATTTGTCTTGTTTACTGATATATAAACATTCTTATTTTCATTCAATTAAGTTTTTTCTGAGATTTTCTCGCACTCTGAGAGCAGTGCATATCCCAGGAGCTGTATAAGGTATTCTGGCGGCTGTCGATCGCCGCTCACCCAGTTATAAAGGCTTCTCGGGGGAATGCTGTATTTTCTGCAAAAACTTGCAGGCTTGATATTAGTTAACTCGACCAGTTTTGCAAAGTCACTGTGACCCACTGCAAATATTATCTCGATTGCTTTGGTCAAGCCTTCTGCGTTAAATTCGCAGTAGGCAGGATATCCGTACTCTGCGAGAAAATCAGATGCAGAAGCATAACCTCTGCTCTCTGCAGCCAGAGCTGTATAATATGAATAATCCATTACTATTATCCTCCTATCACCATATGGTTAACTTCGTAAAATCAGGAAAAAGAATGATAAAATACCTACTTTTATCACACGCACAAGTGTGAGCTGCAACCTTTTTTTCAGCTCATTCCTTCGAATATTCACACTTTCATCACACGCACAAGCGTGAGTTGCAACCCTAACGTTGGGCGGCGATGCGCATACGGAATGAATGTATGCGGTTAAACCTTACCGAGAGTGAAACGCACTTCCAGAAGGAAGAATTATCGTCACTATCTCGGTTTACGGGAGCAAAGTCCCCCGAAATTCCCCGCTGGGAAATAAATTATTTTATTTTCTCAATACCCTGTGTAACTTTTTGCATTGAGATTATTTTTTCAATATCAGTCTCAGCTATATTCTTTGCAGCATTATAGTCAAAATTTGTTTTTGACCTGCATTCTTCGCATATAAACATTCTATTTGCATCAGCATCTGTTTTCTCCGTGTTTATATGCCCACACTTACTGCATCTTCTGCTTATGTATTGCGGATCAATCATTTTGAATTTTATGCCTGCCTCTGTTGCTTTATATTTTATTTTCTGCTGAAGGTCATAATATGACCATGTTTTGAGGAACAGATTATTGTCAGATATGCCGTTAAGATTTTCCATCACTATGCACTCTGCCTTTTCTGACAGAGCAAAATCCACAACAGCTCTGCTGTACTTATGATTGCAGGTATCACGGAAATTGGATATTTTATTTCCAATACTGTCCGAGGCTTTACAGCGTGTGGCTCTGCCGTGCCCCACATTTCCGTCGCCGCAATATTTTGTATGTCTGCGAAGAGACTGCCGACGAGCTTCCACCCTGCGGCGAAATTCCTCTATTTCATTCCCATCAATAATAAAACGCTCAAACCCGTCATTTACTGTACAGTATAATGGTTTGTAATATCCTAATTTTATGCCTATTGTCCGCCCTTCAATGTACTCTGTTTTGTCGGATTCGAAAGCGTATCCAAGATTAAACATCCATTTTTTATTCTTCTCGTCAAAAGATATGGAACTTGCGGTAATATCGAAACGCTTTTCTTCACAGCAGCATCCGTTCTTGGTTACTTTACCATCTATTTCAGATAGTTCAATTACCCCCTTACACTGTTTTAAAAATGATTTTAGGGACTTGTCTCTGCTGTTAACACGCAACTTGAATTTTACCCTTGTGCTTGTTTTGAAGTGTTCGGCTCCGTTTCTTGAGAGTATTCCCGCCTCAATAAAATAGTCCTCGTCACAAGGCTGTCCATTGGAATTGTATTTCACAATATGTGAAATACTCAAGCTTTGCTTTTTAACTGGTATAGGATAACTTTTGTATGATGGAATTGATTGGGTGCCCTTTAATATCTCTCCGAGAGATTTCATATAGTTGCCCTTAACATCTCGGATTATGGTTTGCACTGAGCATGTGGCTAAACACTGACATTCAGGAATGGCTTTTGCATAAACATACGTGTCTATGCTTTTTTTCCCTGAAAGGAGCTGAACCGTTTCCTCTTTGCTTGGGTAATGGTCATATTCCTTTTTATAGTCACTTGCAAGCCCATTCCATTCCCACAAATGTTGCACAGTTCGGTTTGCAACTGTGCGGCATTCGGAGCGTAACACCCATAATATCTGTCTGGTGTTATCTATACTGCCGTTTGTTTCAGGCAATATAAGCTCAAACCTTTTTGATTTATTCATACTACACCCTTCCGCTTCATCGAAAACTAAGAGCGGCGTTTCCGCCGACTCTCAATCATTCGTTAACGATGTACTTACCGTTTTCAACGGTGAAATATTCGGTTGTGGCGCAAAGATTGCTTGCGCATTCATTGCAAAGCGCCTCTGCCTCTTCATCGGTCTCTGGAAAAGGCTTGCCAACTTCAACAATGCAATCGCCGTCATGGTAGGTGTCTCTCTCATCGTGAATAAGAATTGTCTCGAGTTCGTCACCGTTGAAAACTCCGATAACCTCAGTGAATGTAACCTCTGCGCCGTTTACTGTGAATGTAGCCTTTTTCATAATTCATTTTCCTTTCGTTTTTGTTTCGGTTCTTAGGGCTTCCGTATCCCTTATCCTTGATTATATTATACGCCCACTGGGCACAAAAGTCAATAGCTTTTGATGATTTTTATGCCTAATGGGCGTATTTTGTATAGTTGCACAAAATGCACAACTTTTTTTGTATAATAATTCTCACTTGCGATTTTTTACATCATGTAATGTCGTAATGCCGCTGTCTTTATCGGCATTAACAAACACCGTATTCACCCATTTAATAATCAGCTTTTTATCTTCGCCGCTTCCCGTCCAAAAGGAATGAAAGTGGCTCCTCCGAATGTGGGGTGCTTTTGGAGTGCCGTGTACTTCGGATACTGGCTTGGTCTCGTTGGGAACTCTTGCTCGGTTCTGCCTGATAGCGGAACCAATTCTGTACCCGACATCGGATATTTCTGTTTTAAAGGTCCGTGAAGTTGGCTTCCGGGTTGTTGCTGACGATTTTTTTGTAACAGCTCCTTTTGTCACGGGCACAATTTCCGCATTTACAGCTGCAAGATACACAACATATTGCAGCTTTGCGGATATTTTCTTTGCCATATGGCTAATGCCATCAGTATAGCCCTCCATATGGTCTGCATCAGACAGCATATTATTGAGGATTTCCTTTAGTGTACCGTTCTGATTTATAGGAATATATGATGCACTCATTCCGTTTGTGAGCATTTCGCCAAAAATGATATTATCATCGGCAACGGAGACAAAAAAGCCTAAGCTGTCACCACTTGATCGCATTACGAAAAAATCAGAACAAGGAAGTTGACTGATGGCAGATACATCTATTTCGATTTCTTCCTTGGTTTGACTACTAAGCAATTCGGAAAGAGTATCATCAAATCTATAGACCTGCCTGCCACCCCAGTACCAGTTATTACCGCAAAGGAGCATAAACATCTGATCTGCCGTACTGCCTCTTTGCAAATACTCGTCCGCAAGCCTCTTAGCCTCGGAATATTCGCACCCTACAGATATATGCTGCCGAATAGCCTCATCTCTGACCATCTTTACTATATCGACATTGGTTGCTTTTTTACCCAGCATTCGGATAAATTTGATATTGTCACGCACAAATGTATCCGGGGGAAGAATATTGTTTTTTCTCATTTTTTACCCTCCTGTTGTATTATAAATTTCGCCCGTAAAATTTTATTTATTCTTGCGTTTTGTCGTAGTAGTGTCGTAGTAGCGCCATATATGTATATCATATTAACATATTCTACAATTTTAAAAATATAAAAAACCCTCTCAAACAACGTGTTATAGCCATTTGAGAGGATTTTTACATTGGTGAGCCATTGGGGATTTGAACCCCAGACCCTTTGATTAAAAGTCAAATGCTCTGCCGACTGAGCTAAT
>CAKSGP010000109.1 GCA_934454745.1 uncultured Clostridia bacterium | reverse complement strand
GTATAGGAACAAGCTTTATCAGAAAATAAAAGAAATCCTCGATGATAGAGAGGTAGACGATGCACGTGTACTTACAGAAGTAGCAATATTTGCCGATAAGGTTGCGGTAAATGAAGAAACGGTGCGTCTTGGGAGCCATTATGATGAGTTTTTCAGTATCCTTGATAGCAATGAGCCGGCAGGCAGAAAACTCGATTTTCTTATACAGGAAATTAATCGTGAAGTTAATACTATCGGTTCAAAGGCAAGCGATATTGAAATAGCAAAGCTTGTAGTTACACTTAAAGGCGAAATAGAAAAACTTCGTGAACAGATACAGAACATTGAATAATGAGGTGGCCTATGAAACTAATTAATGTTGGATTTGGAAATATGATAAGTGCAAACCGTGCTGTTGCGGTGGTAAGTCCTGACAGTGCACCAATAAAACGACTTATCCGTGAGGCAGAGGACAGAGGGATGCTTGTTAACGCAACTTATGGCAGACGTACCCGTTCTGTTGTAGTTATGGATTCAAGGCATATCATACTTTCTGCTATACTTCCCGATAAGCTTGCAACAAGGCTTGACGGTGAATGTGATTGTACGGAAACTGACGATATAGATGATTAAGCAGGAAAGGATAATCAAATATGCGAGGAATACTTTTTGTTTTATCAGGCCCCTCAGGTACAGGCAAGGGAACTGTATGTAAGGAAGTTCTTGAACGTGAGGATAACCTGACTATTTCTGTTTCGGCAACCACTCGTGAAAAACGTGTAGGTGAGGTTGATGGAAAAACTTATCATTACGTTACAAAAGACGATTTTGAATCAATGATAGATAAGGGCGATATGCTCGAATATGCGTTGTATAACGGAAATTATTACGGAACTCCGAGGGCATCAATTGACGAACTTTTAGATAATGGCAGAGATGTACTCCTTGAGATTGAGCCTCAAGGTGCATTGCAGGTGAAAAAGCTTTATCCTGAAGCTGTGCTTGTGTTCTTGGTACCGCCATCAATGCAGGAGCTGAAAAACAGATTGCTCACACGAGATCGTGAAAGTAAAGCAGAAATTGACGAGAGAATAGCTGCCGCAAAATGGGAGCTTGAGCAAGCGGATAAATATACAACGTTGATTGAAAATGATGGTCTTGAGCAATGCGTTTGCGATGTACTTGATTACATAAATTTGAAACGTAATCAAAAAAATAAAATCAGAAGCTTAATTAATGAAAGGCTTGATTAATACATACTCCGTTTCAGGAGAAAATTCAAATGCAAGAAAAGAGAGGTAAATTATTATGATGACAAAACCGGGAATTACAGAGCTTGATAAGTATGTTGACAGCCGATACACATTAGTGTCGATGGTTGCAAAGCGTGCAAGAATGATAGGAACACAAAGACGCATCGAGGAAACAATAGGAAATGAAAAAGACACAGGTGCTGATAAACCGGCAACACAGGCTGTAAACGAAATAACAGATGGTACATTAGGTTATATACGTTCTGAGGCTGTTGAGAGAGCCCGTGAGTATGAAAAAGAGAGAATAGAAGCAATTTCAAATTTTGAAAGCAGTTCTGTTATCGAATATGCTGACGAGGCAATTGATACTCAAACAGAATAATTTATGTATGCAGAAATTGTGGTCAACCACCCCTCAAGGGCGGTTGATCGTGTATTTGATTATGAAATACCGCCATCACTTAAGGACAGTATCTGCCCGGGTAAACGCGTCATAATTCCGTTTTCCGCAAATAACACGGAAAGGGATGGGTTTGTCCTTCGGACGAAATCAGAAACTGAGGCAAAGTGTGTTAAGAGTATTATTTCCATAGCAACAGATGAGCTTGCCTTTAAACCTGATATGGTAGATTTAATTGAGTATATGCATAAGCGATATCTTGCTACATATATTGAAATTATTCATACCATTATTCCTACGGGAACAAGTTTAAAAACGGTTGAATGGATCATATTGCAGGATAATATAACCTATCCTTTAAAAAATGCAAACGATAAAAGGATAATTGAGCTCCTGATAGATAACGGCGGAGGAATGGATATATATTCACTCCTATCCTATTTCGATACTAACGTTAAAGCAAGACTAACTATTCTTGAGAAACAAGGCATAATTAAACGTGAATTTGTACATAACCGTGAAATAAATAAGCTGAAAATACGTGCCGTAAGGCTTACTGTTACAAATGATGAAGCGGATGAATATATGGGCAAAATACGCTCGAAAATACAAAAGCGTATGATTTTGATGCTTAAGGATAATGAATTTATTTCAACAGCTGATATAGTACGTTTTTCAATGGGCAATTACTCGGCTCTATCTGCTTTGGCAAAGAATAATATTGTGGAATTCTTTGATATTATTCTTGACAGACCTGTGTATGATACTGAGCAAAAGATTGAAAATCCGCCTACACCGACTGATGAACAGCAAAGAGCAATTTTAGAAATTTCTAATTCATTAAATAGCAATAAGGCAGATACAATCCTTTTACACGGTGTTACTGGGAGCGGAAAAACCGAGGTTTTTCTGCGTGCTATTACACATACTGTAAATATGGGAAAAGGTGCACTTGTCCTTGTTCCTGAAATATCTCTTACACCCCAAATGGTTTCAAGATTTGTAAAGCGGTTTGGGAAACGCATTGCAATACTTCATAGCGGACTTTCACTTGGTGAGCGATATGACCAATGGCTGAGAATAATGAACGATGAGGCTGATATTGTAATCGGAGCAAGAAGTGCGGTTTTTGCACCTCTTGCAAATATCGGGATAATAATAATTGATGAGGAACATTCAGAAACGTATAAATCGGAAATGAGCCCCCGATACCACGCAAAAGAAGTAGCAATAAAGCGTGCAGAACTTATGGGTGCAACAACTGTTTTAGCATCTGCAACACCATCCCTTGAAAGCTATAAGCTGGCACTTACAGGGACATATAAGCTGATTGAAATGAAAAAGAGGTATAATGAGTCTCTAATGCCCAAAGTAGAAGTCGTTGATATGCGAAACGAACTTGAATCAGGCAATAAAAGTATGTTTTCGCGTCCGCTTTATGAAGCAATACGCAATAATATTGATAAGGGCGAGCAAACAATCCTTTTTATGAACAGACGCGGTTTTTCTACCTTCGTTTCCTGTAGAAAGTGTGGCTTTGTACCTCAGTGTCCAAACTGTAATATTTCACTTACTTATCATAAATATGATAACAGCTTAAAATGCCATTATTGCGGTCATAAGCAAATGAACTATATAACCTGTCCCGTATGCGGTAGCAAGTATATAAGATATTTTGGGGGCGGTACACAGCGTGTTGAGGAGGAAGTAAAAAAGCTTTTTCCTGATGCTTCGGTAATACGGCTTGATGCAGATGTAACAACACGCAAAAATGCACACAAAGAAATCCTTGATTCCTTTGTCCGTGATAAGATGGATATAATGATTGGCACGCAGATGGTTTCAAAGGGGCTTGATTTTGAGAATGTTACTCTTGTAGGCGTTATGAGTGCGGATACAATGCTCCATATTAATGATTTCAGGAGTGGGGAACGTACATTTGATATACTTGAACAGGTTTCGGGCAGGGCAGGCAGAGGAACGAAAAAGGGCCGTGCGGTTGTTCAGACCTATAATCCCGATAATTTTGCGATAGACCTGGTTAAAACTCACGATTATCGTGCATTTTATAATAAAACCATTGCAGAACGATATGCTATGTGGTATCCGCCATACTCGGAAATGATTTGTATAAGATTTAGCGGTGAAGATGGTGAAACAACACGCCGTGCATCGTTTATGTTTCGGAATTCGTTCGGAGATATAACAAAAATGCCTGAAAAAATAGCAATCTTAGGGCCTATCCAATCGGGAATTTCAAGGATAAAAGGGAAATACCGTTGGCAGATACTTATAAAATGTGATGATGCAGATTTATTTAATGATAGACTTATAAGTGCATCAAATGCTGTAAAACTTGACAGTGCATTAAGTGATGTATTAATTCAGATTGATAAAAATCCGATAAATATATATTAGGAGGGGTATTTATGGCACTTCGCCAACTTCGATACAAGGATGATGAAGTTCTTTACAAGCAGTGCAAGGAGGTTAAGAAATTTGATGAAAAGCTTGCAATTCTGCTTGATGATATGTATGAAACAATGCAAAGCGCAAACGGTGTAGGACTTGCCGCACCGCAGATAGGAATTATAAAAAGGGTAGTTGTTATAGACGTAGGTAATGGTAAAATAGAGCTTATAAACCCGAAAATCATAGAAGCATCAGGAACACAGACAGGTGCTGAAGGTTGTTTGAGTTTCCCAGGAATATTTGGTGATGTTGAGCGTCCCAATTACGTAAAGGTAAAGGCGTTTGACAGAAACGGAAAGGAATTTGAACTTGAAGGCGAAGAGCTTTTAGCACGTGCTATATGCCACGAATGTGACCACCTTGACGGAGTTGTGTTTACAACACACGTAACAAAATATATTGACACAGACGGAGAATAAACTAAATGAAAATTCTTTTTATGGGTACTCCTGATTTTGCATCTGAAATCTTGCGTGCAATCTCAAAAACGGAGAACGAAATTGTGGGAGTTTTATCCCAACCTGATAAGCCGAAGGGCAGGGGACACAAGCTTGTTCCTACTGATGTTAAGGTTACGGCAGAGGAACTTGGACTTGCGATGTATCAGCCCCAAACGTTAAAAAATGAATCATTTTTACCTATACTTTCAGAGCTTGCACCTGATATGATTGTTGTTGCGGCTTACGGAAAAATTCTGCCGGAATATGTATTGAACTATCCAAAATACGGATGTATAAACGTTCACGCATCTCTGCTCCCCAAATACAGAGGTGCGGCACCTATTCAGCAATCAATAATTAATTGTGATGATGAAACGGGTGTATCCATAATGAAAATGGAAAAAGGTCTTGACACAGGTGATGTTATCTCAGTTTCGAAAACACCCATTGGTGAGTATGAAACTGCAGGTGAGCTTTTTGACCGTCTTGCAAAATTAGGCGGTGAACTTTTGGTAAAGACAATTCCTGATATTGAAAACGGTACTGCTGTTTATACAAAGCAGGATGATGAAAAAAGTACCTATGCTGAAAAAATAACAAAAGAAACAGCAAAAATTAATTGGGACACAGACTATTCTGTTGTATCAAAGCTTATATGTGCTATGAGTCCTTTCCCGGGTGCTTACACAACATATAATGGTGAGATGTTTAAAATCTACGATGCGGAGAAAACTAATGGTACGGGCCTAAGCGGTGAAATTCTCGGACTGGAGAAAAATAAAGGCTTAAAGGTGGCTTGTAAAAGCGGTGCAATTTATATCAAAACAGTGCAGTTTGCAGGTCAGAAGCGAATGAATATAGAGGACTACGCACGGGGCCATCAAATTTTAAACGGTATAATTTTAGGAGAAAACTAATTATGTTTTATTATTATGATCCAACATATATGCTTGTAGTGATAGGTCTTATAATAACGCTTATTGCTTCAGCAAACGTAAATTCAACCTTTAAACGATACGATAAGGTATTATCAAGACGAGGAATAACAGGTGCTGATGCGGCACGGAAAATCCTTGATGCAAACGGTTTAA
>CAKSGP010000108.1 GCA_934454745.1 uncultured Clostridia bacterium | reverse complement strand
TCCCAAGGTATATTCCATACGTATTCGACAAGTCTGTGGTCACAGAAGGGAACACGAACCTCAAGTCCTGATGCCATACTCATTCTGTCTTTTCGGTCAAGGAGATTTGTCATAAACCACTTAATATTGAGCCAGGATATTTCACGACGGCGTTTTTCCTCCAAATTATCACCGCAATATACTGGCGTCTGCTCTATACTTTGACGGTATCTTTCATAAGAATATTCATTGATTTTCAGTGTATTTTTCACACTGTCTTTTAATATAGCCTCACGCATTGATAAATCATAGCACCAAGGGAACGCCTCTCTCTTAAAGGCATCAGGATCACGAAACCAGGGATAACCTCCGAATATTTCATCCGAACACTCTCCCGACAGCACAACCGTATGACGCTTTTTTACCTCACGGCAGAAATATACCAAAGACGAATCACAATCTGCCATGCCCGGTAAATCCTTTGCAAACAGTGCATCATCAAGCATTGGCACCAAAACGTCATTAGGGCATACAAGATATGTATGGTCTGTATTAAATGACTCACTCATTTTCGGTACCCATTCACTGTCTGGATCAGGCTGAAAGCTTGTGGGTTTAAAATATTTGTCATTACCCTCATAATCAAATGAATATGTGGAAATTCCCGGCATCTCCTTTGCCGCAACTGCCGTTATAAAGCTTGAATCAAGCCCACCCGAAAGAAATGTTGCAATAGGAACGTCTGAGACAAGCTGACGCTTTATAGCATCGCACAAAAGATACCGCACATTTGAAATTGTATCGTCATAGCTATCCTTATGCTCACCGCTTTTTAGCTCCCAATATGGTTTCTCTGTCATTTTGCCGTTTGATATACGTATAAAATGAGCAGGAAGCACTTCCTTAACACCCTTAAACACGCCGTTGCCCTCTGTTCTTGCGGGGCTCATTGCAAGAAGTTCGCATAAACCGTCTCGGTCAAGCTCCGCATTTATTCCAGGGTATTTAAACAACGCTTTAATTTCTGATGCAAATACTACCGTATCACCAAGGCGATAATAAAAAAGCGGTTTTACTCCGAAACGGTCACGGGCAAGGACTACACATCTGCGCATAGAATCATATATTGCAAAGGCAAATATCCCGTTAAGCTTTTTTAGACAATCCGTTCCGTAATGGATATACGCATATAACAGTACCTCCGTATCTGAGGTCGTTTCAAATTCATACCCAAATCCCGAAAGCTCCGATTTAAGCTCGGCTGTATTATACAGCTCGCCGTTATAGGCTATGACAAATTCATAGCCCTGCGACATTCTTTTCATAGGCTGGGCTCCGCCCGATATATCAACGACAGCAAGACGGCGATGTGCAAAAACCGCACGCTCGCCAATCCATACCCCCTCCGAATCCGGTCCTCTGTGTATAAGTGCGTTATTCATCTCACGCACTTTATTTGTATTGTGTATTTCATCTTTTACAAAATTCTTTTTATGGTTTATATATCCGCATATACCGCACATTATAATCACACTCCTTAAACTATAATATGCAGTCATTTTTTTAATGTCACACATACTTCCGCATTGATTTTAGTGCTGATTTTTCAAGCCTTGATACCTGTGCCTGGCTTATACCGATTTCCTCTGCTACCTCCATTTGTGTTTTACCGCAAAAGAAACGCAGATTAAGAATATGCTTTTCACGCTCATCAAGATGCTTCATCGCCTCGTTTAAGGCAATTGATTCAATCCAGTTTGTATCGGTATTTTTAGTGTCCCTGATTTGGTCCATAACATAGAGTGTTTCACCGCCATCGTGATAAACAGGTTCAAAAAGCGACACAGGATCGCTCACTGCATCAAGAGCGAAAACTATATCCTCTTTAGGAATATCTATTTCCTTTGCAAGCTCCTCTATTGTAGGCTCTCGCATATTTTTACCTATAAATTGCTCCTTTGCACGCATAGCCTTATAGGCAATATCCTTTAAGGATCGGCTCACACGTATGGGTCCTTCATCACGCAAAAATCTGCGTACCTCGCCTATAATCATGGGTACAGCATACGTAGAAAACTGTACACCGACAGTTGTATCAAAATTGTCTATTGCTTTTATAAGTCCGATACAGCCTACCTGAAACAAATCGTCGGGATTTTCGCCTCGGGACGAAAATCTTTGTATAACGCTCAGGACAAGCCGTAGATTACCTTTTATAAATGTGTCCCTCGCCTCTGTATCTCCCTGCTTTATTTTTACAAACAGTTCTTCTTTCTCTTTTTTCGATAAAACGGGTAATGTTGAAGTGTTTACCCCGCATATAACAACCTTGCCGGTCATAGCATTTCCTCCTTTTGTATATGGGCAGATTTCTATCTGCCCTATGTAACGCTATGGCCGGTTTTTTGTCAGCTCATTTTTACAATTTCACGGCGAAGCCGATTGATAATCCGTTTTTCAAGACGGGATATGTAGGATTGAGATATGCCAAGTAAATCCGCTACCTCTTTTTGTGTTTTTGATTTAACCTTGTTAAGTCCGAATCGCATCTCCATTATCTCTCGTTCACGAGGTGTCAGCTTTGTTAAGGCTTTTTTTAACAGCTCACGGTCAACCTCCTCCTCTATATTACGGCAAATAACGTCATTATCTGTCCCTAATATGTCCGAAAGCAGCAGTTCATTTCCGTCCCAGTCAACGTTAAGGGGTTCATCAATTGATATTTCCATTCGCCTTTGGGAGTTCTTTCTTAAATACATTAAAATCTCGTTTTCAATACATCTTGAAGCATAAGTTGCAAGCTTTATATTTTTATTAGGCTTAAAGGTGTTTATTGATTTTATAAGACCGATTGTGCCTATTGAAATCAAGTCCTCAACATTAATCCCTGTATTTTCAAACTTCTTTGCAATATATACAACAAGCCGAAGGTTTCGCTCCGTTAATTCTCCTTTTACAGAATTATCTCCCGTTTCAAGTTGTTTTATAAGCAACTCCTCCTCGCTTCTTGATAAAGGCGGAGGCAGAACATCGCTTCCGCATATATAGAAAACATCGGCAACATCGCATATTTCGCTCTTTATGTATATAAACCGTTTTGCAAAATTTTTTATGAACTGCATTTTATTTCCATTCCTTTCAAAACTAACCTCCGAGCACTCCGTCATAATCTTTAAAACAGCGATCGACAACTGCAATTTTTATTGTTATATCAATACCGTTTAATGTTGCCTTATCAGGCGTTATGAGTGGTAGAATCCCGCCTTTTCCGACAGTATTAAAAATCGTTCGCTCCTCTGCTGATATAACAAATTCATCATAGCTTTTATCAGGATAAATCTCCTTTAATCTGTCCCAGGATACAACTGCAACGCTCACTCCCTTATATTTAAGCAGATTTCCGCTGTCATAAAGGAGAGAAAGGGTTATTTTATGTCCCCCTATTTCAATATGCACTATCCTTTTTTGTCTGTATCTTTTTATTAGTTTTTGTGCCATAAAAAGAACAGGATAAGAAACTGCATATATTACACCGCCAAACAGACTGCCGGAAAATACGGTTACACCTTTGCCTGCAATATACATATTTTTACCAAAAAGTATTGCAATCAACATAAAAACCGCCTCAACCGCTAACGTAAAAAGTCCGAAACGGGCAGTATTTATAAAAACCCCTTTTTTGCCGAAGGTGATTAATATTACTAAAAGCATCATTGCTATTCTTAAAATGGCAGGTATAGCAAACACCTGTTCAATAACGGCGTATAGTCCTGCCCCAACCGATGCTAAAAGCACACGCCATATTATGCATCTACCGCCAACTATAGCAGAATAAGCAAAAATCAATGTACAAGTTGATATGAGATTTACAATAAAAACAACATCTGCATAAATTACCATTGTGCCACCTCCGTTTCGGAAGCTGTAAACACATTATACTACTAAGCCGGCTCACAATTTGTCGAATTTGCGTGTCGAATGGATAAAAGTTGACGACAAATTAAGACAACAAAAAAAGCGACCGATATTCGATCGCTGATATAAAATGTGTAACAAAAAAAACGGCAAGTCCTGCGTGACCTACCGTTTTTTATTTTGTCTTTATTATTTGACTATAAATTTATCAATCTGTGCAAGAAACTCTGACGCATCCTCAGCGTGCACCTTTACCTGAATCGGTTTTGAAAGGTCAAGGCTGAATATACCCATAATTGACTTTGCATCAACTATGTATCTGCCTGATACTAGATCTACATCAAAATCATATCTGCTTACTGTGTTAACAAAATCCTTAACATCATTGATTGAGCTCAAATTCATCTCAAATTCTACCATTTTTCTCTACCTCCTCATAGGTCTTAAAAAACTATGGATATTCTATCCACACTAATATAATACACCTTTTTTTTAATTTCGTCAATACCTATTGAAATTTTGCCCAAAATTTTATATAATAATGCTAACGCATACTTTTTATTATTGGAGGAATATATGAGATCTGTCGCATTCTACACACTTGGCTGTAAGGTAAATCAATACGAAACAGAAGCCGTTACGGAGCTTTTTTCCGACGATGGTTTTGATATAGTCCCTTTTAACGAAAAGGCTGATATATATATCATAAATACCTGCTCGGTTACGTCTATGAGTGATAGAAAATCACGTCAGATTATCCGCCGCGCAAGAAAGATCAATCCCGACAGCATAATTGCCGTTATGGGCTGTTATTCTCAAAGTGCACCGGAAGAGGTACTTGATATTGAGGGAGTTAACCTTGTACTTGGTACAAAAGACAAGGGCTCAATTTTGAACCTTATAAAGCATATAGACAGCACAAGCAAGCTTAATGCCGTAAGCGGTGTAATGGATAATCACGAATATGAAGATTTAACAATACGTTGCACACACGGACGCACACGTGCATATATAAAAATACAGGACGGCTGTTCTCAGTTTTGTTCCTATTGCATTATTCCGTACACGAGAGGACCTATAAGGAGCCGATGCGAAAAGGATATAATCGACGAAATAGAAACACTTGCAGATGCCGGCTATAAAGAAATAGTTCTTACAGGTATTCACGTAGCATCATACGGAAAGGACCGTGGCAATACCTCTCTTGAAAGCTTGCTATGCAAGGTGGATAAAATTGACGGAATAAAGAGAATCCGTCTTTCATCAATTGAGCCGATGACACTAAACCGTGATTTTGTTAATGCTATTAAGGACTGCAAAAAGCTCTGTCCCCATTTTCACATTTCATTACAGGCAGGCTGTGATGCCACCCTTGAGCGAATGAATCGCCATTACACAACCGCACAGTTTGAGGAGGTTGTATCAGGCTTAAGGGAAGCTTTTTACGACTGTGCAATAACAACGGATATAATGACAGGCTTTGCAGGAGAAACAGATGAGGAGTTTAACCAGACTCTTGAATTTGTTAACAAAATTGCGTTTTCGGAGGCTCACGTGTTCCAATATTCCCCAAGACGTGGTACGCCTGCCGCACGCCGTCCCGAACAGGTTGCTCCCGAAGTTAAGGAAGCACGTTCAAAGCTTATAATCGAGGCGACAAATAAATCACGTGATAATTTCTTAAAATCCCATATAGGCAAAACCGCAGAGGTTCTTTTTGAAACACGAAGTGATGATGGTCTTTATGAGGGTAAAACCGCAAACTATAT
>CAKSGP010000107.1 GCA_934454745.1 uncultured Clostridia bacterium | reverse complement strand
TTTGGGCGGTACTTTGTGTAAGATTGGCAGTCCATTATTAAGTTTTTTATTATGTTCCCTTTGTACACCGTTGCAATGTTTCCTTTTTAACCAAATGAGACCATCTCCTTTTGAAATGATTGCAATGTCTATTGGACCTCCGACTGTCCCTATATTTCTGTCCAGAGCGACCTTCCTGCGTATTGAGGTAATATTGATCATTGATTCAGCCAATAAAGCTAATTCTTCTATAGGTAAAGTGGAAACAGAACTTATTATGGGGCTCATATAGTCCTTCTGAGCAACCTCCACCATATGTTCAAATAAATTTGGAGTCATGCTGTTATTGATTTGTTCATAAAGCTCGTCTTTTTTATCATTTGAAAGCAGACTATCATCTATTTTATTTATGCTATCTCTAATTTGTTTAGGCACTTCATCTGACAAATCAGACAAAAAACGATCATTAATGCCAAATAAAAAAGTCTGCATAACATCTGTTTGAGCAAGTGGTATAATAGATGCGTGTTGTTCTTCTGTGATTTCTATCGTATCTATAAAATGATACCGCATTTTATTATTTAGATATCCGTCAAGATTAAGATGCACCATATGTGGATATATTTCATCTTCACCATATCCAGCTATTGCAAGACCTACATATCCATTACGATTAAAATCTGTATCAAATAGTTCGCATGATTTCTGACATAGAGTATCGATCTGTTCTGAATTAAGCCACTGAAAGTCAGGATCATCTAATAGTATGCCTTTAAAATATTCGAGATATGTATGCTTTACATATTCACTAAAACAATAATCATCTCTTCGAGGAATATTATCCATGTGATTTATTGTATTTTGATATTCTTGATTTTTTACATCAATAAATTCTGTTGCTGTAAGAGGGCGTTGGAGTTTTTCTTCTCTAATATTCTTCTCAATTTGACAATCATGTGAGATACCTAATATTAATTCAATAAAGAAACTTGTGACATAATTACGTTCATTTAAGTCAAAACGAAATAGCGTGGGATGATTTTCAATGTAATCTAAAAAATGATCAACGTAATCGTTCAAATGCGGAAAAGTTTTGTCACCAAGGAATTTTTTATATTCTTTTACTATGATTTCAAATGGAACGCTCATAAAATTAGCATTTGAATATATGATCAAGCCTACAGGCGCAGAACGAGAAAGTGAGAAGAGTTTGTTAGCTGAATTGTGAATAGCAGCGTGATCTCCAATTGTGACAGCGCTATCAGCAGCCATTGCAATGGCTTGCCTGTTCATTATACAAATACCTGCACTCATGTTATATTTCCTCCTGAATTTATTATAACGCAAAATTATCTTTATTACCTGTATAAACACATTGACAATACATAAAAACATGTGTTTAAATATTATGAACGTACTCCGGTGTCCTTCGGGCCCGGGGTCTTAAATAATACAAAGTATAAATTTTGTATATCGGAGATACCTCTGCTGAATCGAAGCTCTACGTTCCTATGTAGAGTACTTATGTAGGTGAAGTGGGGTATCTCTTTTATTTCATCCATTCACTGTGATTTTGTTGACCTCAACAAAATCGTAAATTCCAACATTGATGACCTAACGAACCGTTACCCCTACGAGTACCGGATTTCTTCTCTCATAGGAAGTATTGACTCCTAAAAGCTTTCAGCATATAATGAACTTAGCAAGACGGTCGGTAGGTGAGTGCACTTCACCCGTCGGCAAAGGTTTTAACTAAAAATAGTCGTCAGCTTTGTCAGGGCAGGACGGCTATTTTTTATGTCTGTAAACAAGTGCGATAACACTTGTAAGCATGATAACAAAAGTGCATAAGTCACTGAATGTTATGTACATAAATACCACCCCTTTCCAAGCAAGAATGAAAAGCGGGTGGGAGCACGTCCACCGACCGCCTGGTTAAATTCATCGTATGTAATTTTTTCTAAAACTTTGACCGCAGTTCCACAACCTTTTTACAAGGCTCATCCCTGCGCATGCAGGGAAAAGGCGCCCAGCGGTCCCTCCTGAAGAGGAAGGATGGGTTCATCCCCGCGCCTGCGGGGAAATGAATGCTTGCCATAACTTACCACTACTTTACAAGGGTTCATCCCCGCATATACGGGAAAATGCTTGCCATAGCGTACCACTATTTTATATGTTAAGCTTAATTTGCATTGTACGAGCGACTGGTTTTCCTATCTTATAGGAAGTATTGACTCTTGGAAGTTTTCAGCATATAATGAACTTAACAAGACAGCCGAGCAGATAGCTGGTACCTATCTGTCCTGGCGATTTAATTAGTTACTATATAGTAAACCGTCCATCTGGCCAAAGACAGGGCGGTTTACTTATTTTTTGAGTTCACAATGGCTACTATAAGCATAGCTACAGAAATTATAATCATAAATTCTTCATATGTACTCATAAGCTGACCACCTCCTGCACAAGACTCAGGACAGTGGTAACGCCCTCTCGGCTGTCTAACTAAATTCATTATATGCAATTTTATTTTCTAAAACTTCGCCCGCAGCTCCACGACCTTGCCGAGGATCTTAACGGGTAGCTCCTCAATGTCCTGATTGGTAAAAACAATCGGTTCATATGCAGAGTTTGTTGAAAGAAGCATTATGCCTTCGGCATATTTTTTTAAACGCTTACAGGTTGCGTCATTACCGTTAACGGTTGCGATAACGACTTCTCCTGATTCGGCGTCGTCCTGCTGTCGGACAATAACGACGTCACCGTCCTTCATACGCGGTTCCATCGAATCTCCGTGTATCTGCAGGGCAAAATACTCACCTGATGCGGCCATTTCTTCTGTTATCTGTTCCTGATCTATTATGTCTGTGACCATATTTATAGGTATGCCTGCGGCTACACGGCCGAGAACCGGGATCCAGACGCCCTGCGATTTTGGCATATCCATTATTTTGGACTTATCCTCAACCAAATCTGATTTTTGTATTCCGAAGTAATTTGACATGAGCTCGATTTTATCAATACGGGGATACGTTTTAGCATTCATCCAATCTGAAAAAGTTGACATTTTGAACCCTAAAGTACGACATAAATCGGCTTGATTTATATTATTTTTATCTAAATAATATCTTATGTTTTTTGCCATAACTTCTTTGTTTCCTAAATTACTCATGTTTGTTCCTCCAATACATAATATGATTATAGTTTTAAACCGTAAAAAAATCAACATAAAACAAAAAATATTACGGAAAAACCGTTGACAATACGGTTTAACCGTAGTAATATAACAGCAAAAGATACAGAAAGGAGACAAAGATAATGCAGAACATTCCAGCTAAAATGAAGTTATCTTTAAAGATGGCTAGGCAGATGCGAAACTTGAAGCAGGCAGAAGCCGCAAAACTTATAGGAATAAGCACTGATACTCTCAGCAATTATGAAAGAGGAAAGTCGTATCCTGATGTTCCAATCTTGAAACGTATAGAAGAAGTATACGGTATTCCATATAACAGGCTTATTTTTTTGCCTATCGATTACGGTTTAACCGTAGATGAAACAATTGGAGAAATATAAAAAGAGGTAAAAACCATGGTAACAACTACAATTTCGGAATTAAAGAAAGGCCCTCCGTCATTCGAAGATGCAAGGATGGAGGAAAAAGTGATCTGCATGAGAGAAGAATCAAGCTCAAGGCTGCGCGAGCTGCTGAACCACAAGAAGGAGCTTACAGACGCATTATGCGACCGCATGCCGATAGAAGACCCTGAACTTATTGAAAAGTACAGGGCCTTCTCCGAAGAACTGGACAGCCTCATAGCTGCTGAAGCTAAATTCCTAAGCGATTTTGAATAACGGCAGTCGCTACGGATTTAACTATGTCAAGCGTAAAACCTGCTCCTGTAGAAGCGAGCTTGTGCTTGACTTCGCTCCATACTCCTGCGTCCCTGACAGAATCAAGATAGTCATAGCCTGCAGAAGTGATGCGCTTGATCTGGTATTTTGGCGATTTCATACCGACACTATTAATAACGGCTACCTCAATATATCCATCATCAGCGAGCAGCATAATATGCTGCGAAACATCATACGGAGAAAAGTCCGGTGCACCAAGGTCGAAAAAATCAGAGCTGAATAAGCGCTTCTCTGATAAATCTGTGTCCTCGATTCTTATCAGGATATCGCGGAGCAGATCTAAATCACGTTTCATTGATGATTCTCCTTTCTTGTGAATTCAGGCAATGCAAACCTGTAATTACATAATATGGTAAATAGAAAAGGATGTCAACACGAAAGAAAGGACAATAATATGTCAGTAACAAAAAACATAGTCCATCAGCTCAACGAGATAGTCGAGCAGATATGTACAGGATACTGTAAGTATCCCGAAGAAGCGGAACACAAGCGTAACGGCGAGCAGTGGCTCGTGAAGAAATGCGAGAAGTGCCCGCTTGACAGGTTAACATAAAGGAAGTGAAAAAGCATGATAAATAAAAGGCCACCATTTAATATAGATGCAGCTGTGAATTGCGTCAAAGAATATGAACGCCTGAAAACACTGGGTGTCGTAGGCATGGACACAGAAAACGGTCCGAAAGTAGCCCTTGACAAGGAGACGTTCACAGAGCTGTTTGCCGGAAAACAGGTCAGATCTGAGTCGCGTATTTCACGCCATTTCCCGTTCAGCTATTCGGCTGAATATGAAGGCGTAAAGTTCTACTGTATAACACGTGCGCCATTCAAAATGAGAGGCTGCTACCTGGAAGAATCAGGTGCGGCTGAAGAAGAAAGGATACCGCATTGAAAATATTTTTATCTCAGCCGATGAACGGCTTAAGTGATGATGAGATCATCCGCGTAAGAGAGAACGTAAAGAAGATGCTTGCGGAAAATGACGTGCTTATAGACAGCTTCATAGAGGAAGCTCCCGCAAAAGCAGCTCCGCTGCATTATTTGGGCGAGTCGATAAAGCTGCTCGGTGGCGCAGATGTAGCTGTATTTGCTCCGGGATGGGAAAACGCGCGCGGCTGCAGGATAGAGCGCCGATGCGCCGAAGAGTACGGCATACCAATGCTGAACCTCGGAAATATAACGATAGAAGAATAAGCATACCGGAGAGCTCAGCGGCCGGGCCGCTGCAAATGCGTGCGGGATGCCATTATCTTCGTTCAGGTACCGCGCAGGGCAAGTCAGAGGCAAACTGCCGGCAAATTAAGGAAAGGAGGGCGGTCATGATAAGAAAGAGAAATGAAAACATCGTGTCTGTTAAAGAGGCAGCGGAAGTCATCGGCATATCAGAAGTACTGCTGCGTGTAGGTCTTCAGGATACGGAAAGCCCGTGGCACGATATAGGTTATGCATACAGAAAGCCGGGTTCAAAGAATCACACGTACGGAGTATTCAGAAGCAAGCTTGAGGAATTCGTAGGCAAGTCTGTCCCGGTCAAGCATGAAAATGATACGAAGCTTATAGAGATACAGACGTTTACTGATGATGCGCCTGTGCTTAAAAGAGCCTGATCATGATCATATACGAAGGACCCAGACATATACAGAAGCCGGGATACAGATATACGATGTGCCGCAGATGCCGCATGGTATGGAACACGGACAAGTATATGCGTACGCCGGTGAACGGATATATATGCCCGGATTGCGAGAGGAAGATAAGGAGAAGAAAATGAGACACATTATAGA
>CAKSGP010000106.1 GCA_934454745.1 uncultured Clostridia bacterium | reverse complement strand
GTCCTATTGCAATTAAGATAGAAAATCGCGATTGGGAGAACTGGAGTGAGATTATGGGTACGGAAGAATCAAACGGCGAAAAATCTGTTGAATTTCCACGTCCCGGCCACGCCGATTTATCGGGCGGTATGAAATATAATCATCACGATTTACGAAACGTGCTTGAGCGTGCATCTGCAAGGGAGACAGCATCACGTGTTGCTGTGGGTGCATTGGTACGCCAGATAACAGAACCCTTCGGGATAGAATTTAAAAGCCGTGTGGTATCAATAGGCGAAGTAGCAGATAGTGATGATACAACAAGTGAAGGGTTTTATGAAAGAGTAGCTCAATCGCCTGTTGGATTTGGTAATACTGAATCTGAAAAAGAAGCAATGGATTATATTGACAAAATTAAGAAATCAGGCGAATCCTGCGGCGGAGTAGTTGAAACCGTTGTAACAGGCGCTCCCGTAGGACTTGGAAGCTATGTTCACTATGACAGAAAGCTTGATGCACGTCTTGCGTTTTCTGTTATGAGTGTTCAGGCGATTAAAGGTGTGGAAATCGGTGTAGGCTTTGATGCTGCAAAAAAATGCGGCTCAAAGGTACACGATGAGATTGTATATAATAACGGATTTAGCCGTGTAACAAATAATGCCGGCGGAATAGAGGGCGGTATGTCAAATGGTGAGCCCATAGTAGTGCGTGCGGCAATGAAGCCTATTCCGACTTTGTATAATCCGCTTAAAACAGCAAGTATAATAGACAAAAAAGAGCATAAAGCATCAGTTGAGCGTTCAGATGCGTGTGCCGTTCCGGCATGTTCTGTGGTAGTTGAGGCGGCTGTTGCCTTTGAAATCGTAAACGCCTTTCTGGAAAAATTCGGCGGCGATTGTATGGAGGACATAAAGGCTTCATACGAAGCGTATAAAGAAAGACTTAAAAACTACTAAGCAATACTAAATACAAATGAGGGGGGTGAGGGATTGACAGATAATGAGCTTTTAGAGAGATGCAAACACGGTGACCGTGAAGCATTTACAAAGATTATGGAAAAATATCAGAATATAATGTTTGGTATGGCATATAATATACTCTCCGATTATCAGGACGCAGAAGATGCAGTCCAGGAAACGTTTATAAAAGCATACAAGTCAATTTCCTCATTCAAGGGACAGTCTGCTTTTACAACCTGGCTGTATGTAATATGCCGTAACGCGTGCAATGATATTTTGCGTAAACGCCAAAAACATTCCAATGTAACAAGCATTGACTTTGAGGATTCGGAGGACTCACAAATCCGCGAACTCAAATCAGAAGAACCTACACCTGAGGAACGTATAGAGATGAGCGAAACTCAGGCACTGGTACGGGACGGAATAAATGCCTTAAAGCCTGAATACAAAGAGGTAATCGTGCTTTCGGATATGCAGGAGCTTTCCTATGAGGAGATTTCGGCAATATTGAAAATCCCTGTGGGAACTGTAAAATCAAGGCTAAACAGGGCAAGATTGGCATTACGTAAAAATTTATCCCATAAATGGGAACTTTTCAAATAAATAATCGTCTAAAAGATTGTAGTAAGTAAAGGGGAAGGAGGAATTACAATGATTTGCTCAGATTTTTGCAATCTGCTTGATAATTATGAATCGCTTAGCGACGAGCAGCGGATTGAAATGGAAAACCATATTTCAGAATGCGAAACCTGCCGCAAAGAATATGAGTTTTTTAAATCAATAATAAGCATTTCTGCGTCAATTCCGTTACCAAAAGCTCCTGATACGCTTATTGATAAGGTAAATGCGAAACTTGATGCTGAATCGGCACGGCCTGTTAAAATCAGATGGAACTTCAGAGTTCTCTCAACAGTTGCGGCGTGTCTTGCCGTTGGTCTTGCCGTTGGTATCAATAACGGATATATAAAGGACAATATAGAAAATGCAGATACAGACGGAGTGATTAAAGAAACCGTTGTATCAACGCAAAAACCTGAGGAAGCTCCCATAGTTGCGGATACGGATAAAGCAATTGAGGTAAAAGGACAGCCGAAATCTGAAACCGAGTCCGCAGAAGATTCAACGCCAAAACCGCAGGAAACAGAGAAATCAGAATCGACAGTAAGGCTGGCACCGTCGGTAAAGCCATCGCCGACTGAGGCTCCTGCTCCTGTAAAGACGACACAGGAACCTGTTGCAACACAAGCTCCTTCTCCGGAGCCTACAACTGTTGTTGACAGCTATTCAATAAAAGAAGAAGGCTCAAAGACAGCTTACAGGTATTACGAGTTGGACCGCAGTCATGAGTTTAAAAGTCCTATGTCGGATTATTTGCACGTAGAAAGCAATGATATGGGTGCTGTTGTCAGCACAATGAGCGAAATGGGCATTAAGTATGGAAGCGGTTATTATATGACTCCCCGTGAGAATTTCTATGCGTTTATTGAAAGACTGGAGAGTAAGGGCATAGAGTATGACTGCGATATCAGATACAGCTCTGGTGACGGAATAGTATTCAGATTAACTTACAACTAAAAGGATGTATAAATCGACCCCCAATCGTTAGATTTTTGGTCTAACCTTTGGGGGTCGTTTATATCACTCATTTTTATTTATATTAACGGCAGTCCTTCTTTATACAGATGTTAACGGCAGTCCTTCTTTGTACAAATGAGCATCGTTTGAAAGGCTGGTTATACGAGGTATAATGTTATCTCCCAAATCGTCAAATTCGATAACGGTCATACCTGTTTGCGGTAGTGCAAAATGTGATGAAAAAACGGGGTATGGAATATCTAATAATGAACTTAAAAAAACTTTTCCAACTCCCTCGTGGGCAAATATTGCAATTTTGTCTTTATTTTCTCTTATTGCACTATAGGAATGATTTGTTCTGTTGTGTTTATAGCCCAAGGTGGACATAAATTCATCAATATTTTTATCAAAAAATTCTATACCCTCTTTAAACTTATAGTTTTTAAATTCAGGATAATTATACCATTTATATCCCAACTGGAATACCTCATTGCTTACAAGGATTTGACGTATTTCGGGAATATAAATTGCAAATTGATATTTACCTTCAGCATCTGGAATAGCAAAGTATTCCCCTGCAACGCTCTCTTTCAAAAATTCAACCTTTGTAATTTCTTTTTGGGTAATCTCCGAAAGAGGAAGGGCAGTTTCATAGGCCCTGTTTGATGTGGAGGAATATATTTTGTCAACACCCAACATAGCTACGCGTTTGGCTACAGCCTCTGCTTGTCTTTTACCTAACGGTGTAAGTGAATCGGGATCATATATTGGGTTTCCATGTCTTATATAAAACAGCTTCAAAGAAATCATCTCCTTTACAATTTTAGATGCACAGCTGTTCTTTAATAATATTGTTAAGGCAAATGAGGTTTGAACAGGTGTAGCCTAAGGTGCTGTACTGACACTCGCTTTCATTCTGATTACATTGATTACACAGGAAAATCTGCCCTTTAGATATCGGTATTGCTATGTAGTTATTCTCATTAAGCACCGTCAGTTGTTAACGGCAGTCCTTCTTTGTACAAATGTTAACGGCAGTCCTTCTTTGTACAAATGAGCATCGTTTGAAAGACTGGTTATACGAGGTATAATGTTATCTCCCAAATCGTCAAATTCGATAATGGTCATACCTGTGTGCGGTATTGCAAAATGTGATGAAAAAATGGGATATGGAATATCTAATATTGAACTTAAAAAAACTTTTCCAACTCCCTCGTGGGCAAATATTGCAATTTTGTCTTTATTTTCTCTTATTGCACTATAGGAATGATTTGTTCTGTTGTGTTTATAGCCCAAGGTGGACATAAATTCATCAATATTTTTATCAAAAAATTCTATACCCTCTTTAAACTTATAGTTTTTAAATTCAGGATAATTATACCATTTATATCCCAACTGGAATACCTCATTGCTTACAAGGATTTGACGTATTTCGGGAATATAAATTGCAAATTGATATTTACCTTCAGCATCTGGAATAGCAAAGTATTCCCCTGCAACGCTCTCTTTCAAAAATTCAACCTTTGTAATTTCTTTTTGGGTAATCTCCGAAAGAGGAAGGGCAGTTTCATAGGCCCTGTTTGATGTGGAGGAATATATTTTGTCAACACCCAACATAGCTACGCGTTTGGCTACAGCCTCTGCTTGTCTTTTACCTAACGGTGTAAGTGAATCGGGATCATATATTGGGTTTCCATGTCTTATATAAAACAGCTTCAAAGAAATCATCTCCTCACAATTTCAGATGCACAGTAGTTTATTATATGGTTAAATTTTATCACACTAACAAAAATAAGACAATATAATAAAGACTACTCAACACTATTTAACTTTTTACTATTTCTCAAAACGCTGATAGTCCTTTCCTGAGGACCAATCTCCGCCCCAAGTCCAGCCTTATTTTTGAATATATGGTATATTTCTGTGTCGTTTCCGATAAATGATGCCCTCAATCTCACGGTACCACTTTGAAACGTCACTGCTCCAGAATTCGTGTGCATTTTCGTGAGCATCCTTACCATTTGAGTAAACATACGGGTTTTGTTGCGAATTTATATCAATAGCCCGTCCGATTTTTTACAGCCTATTCCTCTTTTAATATTGAATCAATATCAAGCTGTTCTTTAATAATATTGTTAAGGCAAATAAGGTTTGAACAGGTGTAGCCTAAGGTGCTGTACCGACATTCGCTTTCATTCTGATTACATTGATTACACAGGAAAATCTGCCCTTTAGATATAGGTATTGCTATGTAGTTATTCTCATTAAGCACCTTCAGTGCATTCTTGATTTCATCACTCACAATAACCTCCATTCCAACCTTTTGAGTCGGTCCAATTTAATATAACACAAAAGCTCCGCAAATGCGGAGCTTGGCGATCCGGATGAGGCTCGAACTCACGACCTCTAGCGTGACAGGCTAGCGTTCTAACCAACTGAACTACCGGACCATTCTGCAACGTTAACAGTATACACTATTTTGAGGTAAATGTCAAGACATTTTTTTAAAATTATTATAATTATCAAAAAGATATAAAATATCAATATTAAGAAAATAATGCGAATTTGGTAAAAAAGTTTGTGACAAGTATTTACAAACGGAAAACGGAGTGAGATTTGTCAACACTTTTTTGTGAAAAAGATGCAGAATGTTGAATTTTCACAACCGCAAACTGTGTTTTTGCGTTTGCGGTTGTAAAATATGTCTAACATATTATATTTATTTAGAAAAGTGTGTATTTAAATGCTTTTGAAACTCAACAAGTATAAAGGGCATTGTCGCAAGTGTAACGGAAATTACAAGGCATATTGCGTTAAGTCTGCATATGTTAAATAGGTCAGCCGCAGGCTTAAAATATATTAGCAATAACTGTAATCCTACACCTACAATATATGAAAATACAAGATATTTATTCTTAAATAATCCGTCTTTTATAACAGAACCTACTGAGCGCATATTAAATGCGTGTGTTAATTGCGACACGGCAAGAACGAAAAATGCCATTGTACGTGCAACCGTATAATTATTTGTTATGTATAAGCCGACAGAGTGGGCAAAGAGAGCCAAAGCACCTATCATAAGTCCTTCAAGAGTAATTTCTGCCCATAACCGCCTTGTGAATATACCCTGTTTTGGGTTTATAGGTGCACGTTTCATAATATCTTTATCCTGGGGATCAAGACCTAATGCAATAGCAGGTAAAGAATCTGTGACAAGATTTATCCATAAGAGCTCAATCGCCGTCAGGGGCGATGCACATCCCCAGATTATTCCGAACATTACGG
>CAKSGP010000105.1 GCA_934454745.1 uncultured Clostridia bacterium | reverse complement strand
ACCTACAACGAGCTTTGCAGAAAATGCAGTAGTGAATGTAAGCAGAGTTTTCGCTGTGTTGAGGTGCATTGCCCGAAATATTTATCGAAAAGGAGAACGAAAAAAAATGAAAATGATTGAAAATGAAATGACTGTCGGCGTACCTATTGAAATTATCAAGGCAAGCGAAATTGAGCCGAAAGAAGTGAAATGGTTGTGGTATCCGTATATTCCGTTCAGCAAGGTTACGCTGTTGCAGGGGGATCCCGGCGATGGAAAAGCAAGTTAATATTATCAATCGCCGCCGGTTGTTGATGCAAATGCGGCAGCAGTTACTCAGGTGTGGTCTTATGTCGGAGAATTGGTGTTCAATATGCTTGTTCTCGTCGGTGCAATCAAGATGAGTGACCGTATCATTCGTGAGATGATGGGCTTGTAATTTGATTTTTTCAGATGATTGAGCTATAATATACTTGTTTGATTTACATTTGATAGAGCGAGCATATATCAAGCGTAAATCACTCCTGTCGTAGAAAAATGATTTGCAAGATTCACTACTGATGAAAAATTGCTCGTGTTTCAGTAGTAAGGTTCAAAAAGGGTTCTAGGTAACCGACCGTTTCGTTAATGCAATCATTGATAAAAACTGCTACGAAGAAAGGAGGTAAACGCTATGGCTCGAAACAAGGGCGTGTCGGGTAAAACCCACACTAAACAACAGTTAGACGATTATGCAAATCAGCATAATCCTAACAACAAAGCATACAAAGCCAAAGTAACAAACCAAAAACAAATTAAGAAACAAAAGGGTAAAGAATATCCTGATTATGTTGCTGATTTGGATTGGATGTGTTTTAGCAAAGGTCCGTATGAATTTGATTAAAAACTGAATATGCTTTGAGTGGAAACATCAATCAGAAATGGTTGATGTTTTTCTTTTTGCAAGAAAGGATTATTATGGAAGTTAAAATTAACCGAGAAATACGAAATTACACAGAGTCAATGTTCTTTGGACTGTCGTTAAGACAGTTCATTTTTTCTGTCCTTGCCTGCGGTGTTGCGGTAGGATTGTATTTCCTGTTGAAACCGCATTTAGGAACAGAAACAGTATCGTGGGTTTGTATATTGGGAGCAGCACCCTTTGCAGCTCTCGGTTTTGTGAAATACAACGGAATGACCGCTGAAAAGTTTTTATGGGCTTTTATTAAGTCAGAATTTCTTATGCCTAAGAAACTCGTCTTTCATTCCACTAATACTTACTACGAACTGATGAAACCAATTATTGAAAATAAACAGAAGGAGGCATATAAGAACAATGATTAAAACACTTTCAAACCTGTTCAAGCAGGATAAAGAAAAGTTTGTAGTGCCAAAGGGAGTGCAGGATTGTATTCCCATTTACGCTATCTATGATGACGGCATTTTCAGAGTTGGCAGAGATAAATATTCAAAGACCTTTAAATTTACGGATATTAACTATGCCGTTGCGAGTCGTGAAGACAAGGAAGCTATGTTCCTTGAATATTCCGAACTGCTTAACTCTTTGGATAGCGGTGCTACAACAAAACTCACTATCAATAACAGACGGCTAAACCGTTTGGACTTTGAAAAGACTATACTTATTCCCGAAGCCGGAGATAAACTGGATATGTATCGAGAAGAATATAACAAAATGCTTCTTGATAAGGCTACCGGTGCCAATGCCACCGTTCAGGATAAGTATGTCACTATCTCTATCAATAAAAAGAATGTGGAGGATGCAAGAACATATTTTGCCCGTGTGGGCGCTGACTTGATTGCACACTTTGCAAGACTGGGCAGTAAATGTGTTGAGCTTGAAACAGACGAGCGACTTCGCATCGTTCACGATTTTTACAGAGTCGGAGAGGAAACTTCATATCACTTCAATATTAAAGAAACCCGCAAAAAGGGACACGATTTCAAGGACTATGTTTGTCCCGATTCTTTGGAGTTTGAAAAGGACTATTTTAAGATAGGCGACCGTTACGGTCGAGTGCTTTTCCTCAGAGAATACGCTTCATATATTAAGGATGATATGATTACCGAACTTACGGATATGAACCGCAACCTTATGATGTCTATTGACATTGTACCCGTTCCAACAGATGAGGCAGTAAGAGAAGCTGAGAGCCGACTTCTCGGTGTTGAAACCAATATTACCAACTGGCAGAGAAAGCAGAATGTAAATAACAACTTTTCTGCCACAGTTCCTTATGATATGGAACAACAGAAGAAAGAAATAAAAGAATTTCTTGATGACCTTACTACTCGTGATCAGCGAATGATGTTCGCTGTACTCACATTGGTTCATACTGCGGATAGTAAAAAACAACTGGATAACGATACTGAAGCATTGCTTACCGTTGCAAGACAGAATTTGTGCCAGCTTGCCATTCTTAAATATCAGCAGTTGGACGGCTTAAATACTGCAATGCCGTTTGGAACACGAAAAATAGATGCATTCAGAACCTTAACCACAGAGAGCCTTGCGGTCTTTATGCCGTTTAAGGTACAGGATATTTACCACGAAAACGGAATTTACTACGGACAGAATGTTATCAGCAAAAATATGATTATTGCAGACCGTAGGCAGCTGCTTAACGGCAACTCCTTTATTCTCGGTGTATCCGGCGGTGGTAAGTCTTTTGCGGCTAAGGGCGAGATAGAAAATATCATTCTTTCCTCTAATGCGGATGTAATTATAATTGACCCTGAGCGTGAGTATTCGCAGCTTGTCAAGGCTCTTGGCGGCGAGATTATCAATATATCCGCTACTTCTCAGAGCCATATCAATGCAATGGATATGAACAAGGAATACGGAGACGGAGCAAACCCGGTAATTCTCAAATCTGAGTTCATTATGTCACTTTGTGAGCAACTTATAGGCGGAACAAATCTCGGAGCAAAGCAGAAGTCTATTATTGACCGTTGTACTGCAAGCGTATATCGTGAATATCAGCAAAGAGGATATACAGGTACAGTTCCGACCTTGCAAGACTTCCGTGCAGAACTTTTGAAACAGGATGAGCCGGAGGCAAAAGAAATTGCTCTTGCCATTGAGTTGTTTACAAATGGTTCTCTTAACACTTTTGCAAAGCCAACGAATGTAGATACGAATAATCGTCTTATTTGCTATGACATTCTTGACCTTGGTAAACAGCTTATGCCTATCGGTATGCTTGTCGTTCTCGACAGTATTTTGAACCGCATTACACAGAACAGAGCAAAGGGCAAGCAGACATTTATCTTCATTGATGAAATCTATCTTTTATTCCAGCACGAATATTCCGCAAACTTCCTGTTTACTCTTTGGAAGCGTGTAAGAAAATACGGTGCTTATGCTACCGGCATTACGCAGAATGTAGATGACCTTTTACAGAGCCATACGGCAAGAACAATGCTTGCAAACAGCGAATTCTTGATTATGCTCAATCAGGCTTCTACCGATAGAATTGAACTTGCAAAACTTCTTAATATTTCTGACCGACAGCTTTCGTATATTACCAATGTTGACGCAGGACACGGACTTATTAAAGTTGGCAGCTCTCTTGTGCCGTTTGCAAACAAGTTCCCTAAAAACACGAAACTTTATAAGCTAATGACAACGAAACCGGGCGAGGGTGTATAACCCTTGCCCATTTATTATGAAAGGACAATTAACTATGAACAAGAAAATATATATTGCTGTTATCTGTGCTTTTAGCCTTTTACTTACAGTAAGCACCGGCTTTTTAATTAAGCACTACTACGACTCTCACAAACAAGCGAAGATTTATGATAGCTTGGCTGAAATCGTAGATAAAACGCCCGATGGCACAAGTGAAGTTATGAATTATTCAGGTGATAAAACCTTTATACCTGAATATCAAGAACTTTACCTTGAAAACAACGATATGGTCGGATGGATAAAAATTGATGACACCAAAATCAATTATCCGGTTATGCAGTCAAAGGACAATCCTAATTTTTATTTGAAACACGGTTTTGATAAGAAGTACACCAATTACGGTTGTCCTTATGTTCAGGAAAACTGCGATATGGAACAGCCAAGCGACAACATTGTTATCTACGGTCACAATATGAACGACGGCTCGATGTTCTCTGCTCTTACAAAATACAAAAGTAAAGAGTTTTGGGAAAGTCATAAATATATTGCCTTTGATACGCTTATCGATAAGCAGAACTATGAGGTTATAGCAGCATTTAAGACGGTAGTATATACAGACAATGCCGACAGCTTTAAGTATTATCAGTTTGTCAATGCAGAAACGGCAGAAGAATTTAATGCGTATATCGGTAAGTGCAAAGAACTTTCTTTGTATGATACGGGACTTAATGCTGAATACGGGGATAAGTTAATTACTCTTTCCACCTGCGAATACTCACGGACTAACGGCAGATTTGTTGTTGTGGCAAGACTTGTAAAGGAATAACCGGATAGGAGGAGTTAATTGTGTATGGGTAGTATTCTATATTTCTTTGCGTTGTTTATAGCTAAGGTAGTAGATAACGCATTAAATACAACAAAAACAATAATGGTACAGCGAAGTCGATGGATACTTGCAGGTGTTGCGGTTGTCTTATCCGACTTCATTTATTTTTGGATAACAAAGCGTGTTGTTTCGGCTGATAATGAACTGGCTATGCTTGTTGTTGCCGTTGCCGGTGGTATAGGGTGTTCTCTCGCCTGTTTTGTTAATGAGAAATTGTCAAAAGACAGAACCTATGTAAATTTGATTATGTCCGATGACCTTGACGAAATGAAAAGATTGAGAGATTTTCTTGCAAAACACCATATAACCAATGTTGCAACCGACAGTTACACTCTGAACTGGAGTGCAAAAACAATTACCATTACGGCATATCCCGAAACAAAGGTGGAAAGCAGGCTGATAAACAAGTTTATTGACGAAAGCAATACCAAATTCAAAAGAGTTATTCAGCCTGCTTAGAAAGGAGATTTTGTATGGCTGATATTAAGACGAAAGACAAGAAAAAAGGAACAATAAAGGCTATTGATAAGGCTTCCGTCGCAACGCAAAGAATGAAACAAACATATATTGCTTCAAAAGAGAAAGCTGAAAATGCCGTAAGAACAGACAGTAATTCTCCCGAAGAATATGCCGATGAGAAAATCGAAAGAGGCATTGATGAAATTACTCACGACGGTGCATATCTTTTTGACAAGGAAGGTCGAAAAAGTCTAAAAGGCACAAAAGAGAATTACGATAAGGTAAAAGACGGTATTCAGCGTTTTAAGCAGCAGAGAACTGAGCGGACTTTACGAAAACAATCGTCAAGTACAGCAATCAAAACTGTTGATACTTCCGAAAAAGCAATCAAACAGTCGGTTGCTTCTGCCGGAAAAAAGAACATAAAGTTTGCCGGAAAAGAAGCGACTAAGACGGCTCAAAAATCTGTAAAAACTGCTGAGCATACTGCAAAAACAGCTATTAAGACAAGTAGGCAGACAGCAAAGACTACACAGAAAACAGCACAAGCTACGGCTAAGGCATCACAAAAAGCAGCACAAGCCGTCAAAGCCACAGCCAAAGCTACTGCGGCAACTGTAAAGGCGGCAGCTAAAGCGACTGTTGCAGCGGTGAAGGCGATTATTGCGGCAGCTAAAAGTTTGGTGTCTGCTATTATTGCAGGCGGATGGGTTGCGGTTGTTGTTGTGATTTTACTATGCCTTGTCGGACTTATAGCCGGCTCCGTCTATGGTATTTTCTTTTCAGGAGAAGACTCCGGTAACGGAATGTCTATGCCTGTTGTAGTGAGAGAAATAAATCAAGAATATGACGATAAACTTGAACAGATAAAAAGTTCTGCAAGTTATGATGTTCTT
>CAKSGP010000104.1 GCA_934454745.1 uncultured Clostridia bacterium | reverse complement strand
CTTGTTAAGAGAGCCAATGATGGATATGATGATGTCCGCCAGGAATACAACGATAAGGTCTTGCATGAAAATCTTTCCAAAGGTCAAAATGCCATTAGAAAACAAATATTCATTACTATGACAATAAAAGCTCCGGACAATGAGGTGGCACAGCGCAAATTCAACACTATTGATCTTGAAACGAAAAACAGCTTTGAACGTATTGGAAATACCAATCTTCGTTCTCTTTCAAACCAGGAACGTATTGAACTTCTTAAAGATGTTTTCGTTGGAGCAGATGTAGCTATTCCAAAGCTTACTAAGGAGGACATCGACAAGGGACTTGATAAGGTATATTGTGCGCCTGACTATTTTGAATTCAAATCCGATTATTTTATGTTCGGAGAATTTTATGCCAAATGCGTATTTATAAAGGAGTATCCTTCAACTGCCAATGATAATATTCTCAACGATTTGATTGCATCAAATATTCAGATGCTTGTTACTACAAATGTTTTTGCACATGACACGGCGGAAGCACGTAAACTTGTACAGCGACAGATAACGGCGATTGAAACCAATATGGCACAGCGAGAAAGTGCAGCAGCTAAGGCAGGCAATTTCTCGGCACAAATGCCGGTTAAATTCCGTAATCAGATAGAGAGCTATAAAGGCCTGTATGATATGCTTACCGTCAATGATCAGAAGCTCTTTAGCGTTGCGACTATTATTATGGTTATGGCTAAGGACTATGACAAGCTGAAAACAAATATGGAAGTAGTAGCCTCTGCCCTCAAGAGAAATGGCTGTATGTACGGTGAGATGAAATGGCAGCAAGAAGACGGAATGTGTGATGTTCTTCCTATCGGAACACAGCGTAAGTTTGAATGGAGCAGATCGCTGCCTACAGAAAGCATCGGAATCTTTGTTCCTTTCAATGTCAAGGAAGTACAGCAGGAAGGTGGTATTTATTACGGATTAAATAAGCTTTCCAATAACCTTATTTCTTTCAAGCGTATAGAATCCTTAATAAACCCTGCCGGATTTATTTTAGGTTGTCCCGGTTCAGGAAAATCCTTTGCTGCCAAGCGTGAAATGCTTGCCGTGTTTCTAACAGACCCAAAAGCCAATATCATAATAATTGACCCTGAGCGAGAATACCCCTCAATAGTAAATATGTTTGGCGGCACTTCAATAAAAATATCTACCGGCTCAACCAATTATGTAAATCCATTTGATTTTGATATAGCCCTGCTTGAAGATGATGACATAGATGTTATTTGTGATAAATGTCAGCTCATAACCTCGTTTATATCCATTATGAACCCCAACCGAAGCCTTACGCCGCAGGAAGTGTCCTTCATTGACCGCTGTGTCCGACTTGCTTATGTTAAGTCGGGATACTTAAAAACATTGGACAAAGCGGATATGCCTACATTAGGAACATTTCGTGATGTAATGCGGAATGAGACGGAAGACGTTGATGAAAAGATGAAGCAGGACCTCCTTATCACGCTTGAGATGTATGTTGATGGTTCAGCCAAATATTTCAATAATCAGACAAATATCGAAGCGGACAACCGTCTTATTTCGTATGACATCAATGATCTTTCCGGTGTACTGAAAACACAGGCTATGCTTTTGGTGCTGGATAATGTATGGAATCGGCTTTCAGCCAACAGGGATAAGGGCGTACCAACGTGGATATACATTGATGAAATTCACGTTCTTTTCAGAGATCCATACTGCTTGCAGTTTATCAGAGACTTGTACAAACGTGCAAGAAAATACGGCGGCGTGCTTACCGGTATTACTCAGAACGTTGAAGATCTGCTGAGAGATGATGACTGCCGCACCATGCTGTCAAATTCTGAATACCTTATGCTTCTCAAGCAGTCTCCTGCTGACAGTATAAAATTGCAGGAGACTTTACACTTCACAGACAGTGAACTGTTTTATGTAAATAATATCGGCGCCGGCGAGGGTCTTATGGTTCTTGGCTCAAAAGATAAGATTCCTTTTTGGGATAAATTCCCTAAAGATACTAAGCTTTATAAATCAATGTCCACATCGTTCTCGGAGACGCAGGCTCTTATGGATCAAAAGGAATTATAAAGGAAGGAACTTGTATATATGGATAAAAATGTCCACCTTACTGATAAAAATGAACGTGCAAGGAAAATATACAGGGTAAAAATGATGCCTGGAAAGCAGCGGCATTTGAAGGCTAAAGAAGAACAATCCTCTTTTTCTGCTTCTCAGCCTTTACCATCTAAATTGCCCGAAGACAAGAAACATAATACGCAAATGCAGTTCAGTACATATCAGAAAAAGGCCGCTGAAATCAACGAAAAAATCAAAACCGATATACAAGTTAATATCGAAACCTCTAAACGGCAGGCTGCTGTATCTAATCAAAGCAAAAATACAGCAGCACAGGCCAATAGTATGGCGAAAGAAGCAGCATCAAGGCTTGAAAACAAGCTAAAAGCCGATGTTGCCATAAACAGAAAATCCCCGGGTGATAATCCAAATTCCCCAGTGGGGAATAAAAATAAAGGCGTATCCAAATCACAAAAATCAAGATTTTATCTGAACGCTCATCAGAAAGAAAGAGCTTATCGCATTAAGCCTGATAATGAAGCAAGGAAGCGCTTCCAAAAGGCTGCTCAGAATACGGACAAAGAATATATAAGGCTCAACACAGCCATTGGTAAGCAATATTATAAAATTTACAAATACCGGGAAGCTCAAAAAAGACTTGACAATAACTCATCTGTTTTGCCTTCTGACATCATCAATGTAGCAGAAAATATTGTCGATGTTTCTTCCAAGGTAACTAATGCCGTAAATAAAAACAGTACCGGAGAAGCTGTCGCTTCTCTTGCAGCTGTACCCACAGAAATTGCTGCAAAGAAGATAATTGAAAAGGCTGCGCAAAAGCATAAATCTATTGAAAAATTAGAACATATTGCCGGTGCCGCAGCCAGTGTTGCATCCAGCGTTGATTCTCAAGACAGTGTTGGGGCTGCCACATCTGCCGCAATTACTTCTGTCCCCAAATATTACGTGTCCCAAAAGGTTACTAAAACTATAAAAAAGGGACTTGATGATCATTACAAAAAAAGCCAGGAAATTAAACGTGATAAGCTTAGAGCCAAACAAAGGCAGGCTGCTCAAAGAGCAGAACAGCTGAAAAGAGAACAGGCTCAGCGTCAAATAAAAATAAATATATACAAGACAGAACATGGTATCACATCAAGCGGAAACAGCGCCGCTCAAAATATACGAGCAATTATAAACTCAGGGAAAAATGCAGTCCAAAAGGCGGCAATCGCAAAATCATCATCAGTTATTGTCGCAGCGGCAGGCAGCTTATTGGTCCCGATAATTTGCGTTATTGTTGTAGTGATAATACTTGTTGCCCTATTTGCATGGATGTCACCGCATACAACAGAATTGTACAACGATACTACCGGCGAGTATGAATTGGTGGAACTGAAAGAACAGAAAGAAATACTTCAGGGATATATAAAGTACATACAGCAATATTTTGATAAAAAGCAGCTGGAGATACTGGAGATTGTTGATTTTCAGTTCGGCGGATTTGAACCTGACGAATATGATTATGACAACCCCAAAATAACAATGTCGCATCTGTATCAGGATAAAATTTATGTAATATCCTCTAAAAAGGTGATAGTGGGTATTGGAGGAGCCTCCGATCCGGTAGAGGTTACTACTCCCCTATATACAGAAAGCTATTACAAAAAATATCCTGATGGTGTATATAAAACCACGCCGGAAAATGCTGAAATGACATATACCATTATGGACACTACATTTCCGCTTGAAGAAATGCTGAATAAATGGTCATTGGGATATGATGGCAAAGCAACAGAGCGCACGCCATACTTTCAATCGCACTATACGCTTGATACTCCTACATTATATAGTGGAATGGATATAACTAACCTGGTTATACATCAATATGATGGTGCACGATTAGTACGGCAAGCACCTGCCACAGAGTGGGTAGCGGAATACGCCGAACTGTATGCCAGAGCATTCAAAGAAATGAATAATGGAGATGGAGCAAATCCCAACACAACCACCGAATTCAGAGACTTTGTTGTCATTTCCAAGGGGTGTACTCCAAACCCACCTGCTGAGGATCCTACTACACTCAGCCGTATGGATAATCATATATGGGCACTTAATCAGGTGACTGAAAAATATATAAAGCTGTCCGACTATTGCGATATGGAATCCATTATCGCAATGGCGGCTGTAAAAAAATGGGGAGACATTACAGCATCAGATTTTGACTCTACGACCTATGATTTTAACATAAACACGTCTGATCTTGATACTGTCCTACAGCAGATATATACGTTTGATTACAGTTATCAATATGGAAAATGCCCTGAACGGGACTGTCATCGTGAAACTACTCCGGGTGGATTTACATACAGCTGTAACAAAACGCACCAGATCCTAAAAGGACAGGTCAACAACTGGGAATATATCTATGATAACGATCATGGCGATATATCATTTGTAAAAAATAAGCTTGGAATTTCAGGCGATAAAGCGGACATTTATAATGCCTACAAGGAATTTATCTCGAATGTCTTAGGAGATACAAGCACAAAGCTTGATGATTACGAGACCTCTTTAGTTGCACAACGCAGGCTGGAAGCATTGTACGAAGCTGAACACGGCCCCAGACCTGCGATGCCGAAAAACATACATCACACTATCTACAAGGACTATTACGTTAATAATGATGGCTCTACTGACCCTAATCAGCACTATTTCATACGATTGGCATGGGATAAAGTCAAGGAAGCAAATTCGTACATAGTTTATGAATATGATGTACGAAACGATAAGTATATACGCTGTGCAGGCACTACGACAGATATGGGATTATCTATTGATGTCGGAACGCTGATGACATATACCACGTATTTTGAAAATGGCGTGCAAAAGTCAAAGTACGAATATAGAGCTGCCACTAAGAATTACCTGATACTTGCTGTCAACGATAATGGATACAGCAAGTACGATGCCGCAGATGTTTATACTGTCACAATCGTCCCGGATGGTATGACACCATAAACCATAAGAAAGCGAGGTAGAAAACAAAATGGATAAATTTACGGATTGGCTGAAAGTGCAAATAAAGAACCCGAAGTTTTATATAAAGCTTTTTGCTGTTATCTTAACATTTGGGATACTGCTAATGCCTAAAAATACGGCATTTCAGAGTGCTGAAAGTGATCCTTCGGAAACCACCGCTGAAACCGAACAGCAATCAGATACACCCGAAGATCCTGAAAATAAGGAAAATACCGAAAAAAAGCATGAATTTCATATAGGAACAACTAATATCATAGGTCTTGCAGGCGGAATTATTGCTCTTGCAGCAGTTAAGTATAAGGAACATAATTTCATTAACAATCGTAAATAATAGGAGGAGAAAAATGGCTGTACATAAACTGATAATCGCCGAAAAGCCCAGCGTTGCAGAAGCGATAGCACATACGGTGGGTGCAAGGGATAAAGTATATGCAAAGGAAAGCAAAAATTTTTGCTATGAAGGAAACGGATACTACGTTGCCAATGCGGCAGGTCATCTTTATTGTGTCGGTAAGCCCGAAGATTATGGATATAAGGAATGGACTATAGACACCCTGCCTTTCTTTCCTGAACTTTCTGTACACGAGACCGAAGATAAACAGGGCCTGCGAAATATGCTTACACTGCTTATGGCAAGGGAGGACGTTTCAGAAATAATCTGTGCAACAGATGCCGGACGTGAGGGCGAGCTTATCTTCCGCCATATCTATGAGGCTAATCACTGCACC
>CAKSGP010000103.1 GCA_934454745.1 uncultured Clostridia bacterium | reverse complement strand
CTGTAGATGTGACAAAATATGCAATGATTTATGGTGGAGTTCAGAAAAATATCGGACCTGCCGGTGTAGTGATTGCAATCATCCGTGAAGATCTGATTACAGAGGACGTTCTCCCGGGAACTCCTACAATGCTTACATATAAGACACACGCTGATAATGATTCACTATATAACACTCCTCCGACCTACGCTATATATATATTCAAGCTTGTTCTTGAATGGATTAAAGAACAGGGTGGTATTGCGGCAATCCAGAAAATTAATGAAGATAAGGCTAAAATTCTTTACGATTTCCTTGATTCATCAAAGATGTTCAAGGGTACTGTTGCAAAAGAGGACCGTTCACTTATGAATGTTCCCTTTGTTACAGGTGATGCTGATCTTGATGCAAAGTTTGTAAAAGAAGCAACTGCCGCAGGTCTTGTAAATCTTAAGGGACACAGAACAGTCGGTGGAATGAGAGCTTCAATCTATAATGCTATGCCTGTTGAGGGTGTTGTAGCACTTGTAGACTTTATGAAGAAATTTGAACAGGAGAATATGTGATGTATAATATATTAACGCTTAATAAAATTGCCGCTTGCGGTCTTGACCGTCTTGGTAATAACTATAATATTACAGACGATGCTGCGGCTGATGTTGACGGTATCATTTTAAGAAGTTTTAAAATGCACGATATGGAGCTTCCTAAATCTCTTAAAGCAGTTGCAAGAGCAGGTGCCGGCACAAATAATATTCCTATTGACAAGTGCACAGAAAATGGTGTTGTAGTATTTAATACTCCCGGCGCTAATGCAAATGCTGTTAAAGAGCTTGTTATTGCAGGTATGCTTCTTGCATCACGTGATGTAATAGGCGGTAACACATGGGCAAATTCACTATCAGGCGATGATATTGCTAAGCAGGTAGAGAAAGGCAAATCAAACTTTGCCGGTAATGAAATTAAGGGCAAAACTCTTGGTGTTATCGGTCTTGGTGCTATCGGTATCCTTGTTGCAAACGCTGCTGTTCATCTTGGAATGAACGTTGTAGGCTATGATCCGTATTTGAGTGTCAACAACGCTTTACAGCTTAACAGACGTGTAAAGTGTGTAGCTGATATAAAAGAAGTATTTACAGACTCTGATTATATCACCGTTCATGTTCCTCTTATGGACTCTACACGTGATACTATAAATGCCGAAGCGATAGATATGATGAAAGACGGTGTAGTCATTCTTAACTATGCCCGTGGCGGACTTGTAAATAACGACGCTGTTAAGGCAGCTCTTGCATCAGGCAAGGTAAAGAAATATGTTGTTGATTTTCCTGATGAGGAAACAATCAATCAGTCCGGAATTATAGCAATCCCCCATCTCGGTGCATCAACCGAGGAATCAGAGGATAACTGTGCTGTTATGGCAGCAGATGAAATCAAGGATTACCTTGAAACCGGTGACATTTTAAATTCAGTTAACTTCCCTAACTGCTCACTTCCCTGTGATACAGTGGGACGTATAACAATAATACATAAAAATGTTCCGAATATAATTGCTAAGTATACCGATGCTCTCAAAACTGTTAATATAGCTGAAATGATTAACAAATCAAAGGGCGATTACGCATACACGATCATTAATACAGACCACGCAATTACACCGGAAATCGTTGCAGAGCTTGAAGCTCTTGATGAGGTTATTAGCGTAAGAGTAATTAAATCATAAAAGAACGAGGACGCTCTCATTTAGAGGGTGTCCTCATATTTTGCATTATACGACTTAATTTTTATGATGTTTCTTTAGACTTAAACGGCTCGGCACCATTACAAAAATACAGAACAATATTTTCACTATATCCAATGGGATAAACGGAATTACCGCAAGTACAAGTGCAGAATAGAATGTACTTCCCGTTATCATCATAAGCCAAATAGTACCGCTTAAATACAGGACAATATGAGCAATACATATTGCGACACTTGCTTTTAGCAATACCCAGCCTTTGCTTTCCTCTTTATCCATACTCCTACGGCTATTTAATACCATTGATACTATCCATGCCATAACCGGATAAATAAAAAGATATCCGCCTGTTGGTCCGAACAGCATTGCTATTCCGCCCCTGAATCCGCTAAACACCGGAGCACCCAATGCACCTGCTGTCAAATAAGATAGCTGTGATAAAAAAGCGTATTTAGGCCTTTGAAAAATACCGGATATATATACTGCAACTAAACCAAAACATATAGGAACAGGCGAAAATGGAATAGGTGCAGAAACCTGTGCAGCAATCGCCGTCAGTACTGCAAACATAATTGCAATTACAATTTCGTTAGCCAATAATTTTGATATTATACGACTCAAGCTTCTCTTTTCACTTTTAGCTGACAATCCTGTGTTATTCATATTTATGTACCTCCAAAAATTTTGTTTGAAAATCGTTCAGGTTCCGCACTTATGGAAACATAATGTAAATATGCCAGTGTCCGAAACGAATGATTTTATTCAAACCTTACTGTAATTGTATTTCGCCGGATGTAATATATTTTTTATCACCATTTTGTAGTTTTACTACTAATGCCGCATTTTCATCAATTCCTAAAACTTTTGCAGTATATTTATCTTGACGATTGTTAACCAAAACATTTTTGCCTTTGATAAATAATCTGCTGTCATAGTAATTTAGAATATCACGCATTTTTTCTTTTTTACCGCTGTCATAGTACACCTTTTCAAATTGATTGAGGACTTCTGCAATAAGACTGTTACGTATTCCGTATAAGCCTGTTTCCTCTCTTACAGATGTTGCTATATCTTTGACGTCCTCATGGATTCTTCCGGTATTTATACCGATTCCCACAATAATCGTTTCAACTTCTCCAAGTTCACCTGACATCAAAGCCTCAGTCAGAATACCGCATAATTTTTTCCCATTCAGGAATATATCGTTGACCCATTTAATATCTGTTCGTACGCCACAGATATTTTCGACTGCACGAGAAACAGCAACCGCCGCACATACAGTTATCAGTCTGATATTTTGCCAACAACTCTTTGGTGTCAGCAAAATACTCATATATATTCCTTCTCCTCTAGGGGAAATAAATGTTCTGCCGTATCTGCCACGTCCCTTTTCCTGACCATCGGCAATAACTACGTAACCATCGAGAATGGTAGATGTATCCATTTCTTTTAAATATTGATTTGTAGAATGGGTAGAAGATAACAGCATCATACTGCGTCCGATAAAATCAGTTGTAAGCCCATCAGAAATTATTTTCTTGAATAATGTGTCATTAGTGGGTAAAAGTCTGTAACCTACATTTGGCACGGTTATAATCTCATTACCGTCAGCTTTTAAAGAATGTATAGCTTTCCAGATTGACGTACGACTGACGCCAAAAAGTTCAGCTAATTCACCACCTGTTACTACATTTCCCTTTTTCTGTTCCAAGGCATACAAGACATTTTTTTTCAGCATAAGCTTATCTGTTAACTCCTTTTGCGTTATAGTACAAAAATATCCTCCGAAATAAATTACATTCCATATTATACCATATTCAAAATTCATTGTCAACCTTTTTCTACAAATAGGTTAACACTTTACAAATGACTAATCACACATTTATGTCATCTCTGAATTATATAGATAAATCAAGTTGCCCGTATGATTTGATTTTTGCAGCATCTTCGAGCTGATAGGTTTCATATAATCAATATCCCGTCCGTTTATCAATAGATGCATGGATAAGAAGGCCTTCTTTTTTGTATGTATCACCGCCACACATCAAACAGCCGCAAAAAATAGGATAAGCTGAACTGCTATAATGATTACGGTCAGCTTCAAATTTATTTTTTCCGTAAAAAGTCCTTTTATAAATTCAGACCTATTCATTCCGGGCATCAGCCTTTTAAACATAAGCATCAACACGAAAAATGATGTCCATGAACAAATAGTAACACATATCTGAAGCACTGCTTTATTTGAAGTCACAAAAGTTGATATTACTCCTGGAATGACAAACAAAATCAGAAAAACCTGTCACCTTATTTATATATGTGTGTAAAGGTACAAACTGATGCTGTTTTATAATAGCAACCACATATGAAACTATTCGTAAAATAAACACGAGGGCAACAATCCACCAAATTAATGGCGATAATACACTCAATAATGAAGGCATAATTTTAATTGCCGTAACTCCGTAAAAAACAATGTCTGCAATACTGTCGATCCTCGCCCCTTTTTCACTGGACAATTCAAATTTTCTTGCTAAAAATCCGTCTGCTATATCTGACACACCGCAGTATGTATAAATAACAAAAAACGCCTGTGAAAAGGTATGTATACCAAGCAAGACAATCGACAATAGAATCCTTGACAACGTTATAGAGGTCGGCAAATGCTTCATCTTATTATTCCTCATAATACGGATTTCTCGGAATAATTATTGTCGCAATAATATAGGCAATGATACCGCTACCGACAAACGCACATAATACCACCCAACCTAAGCGGATAAGTGTCGGATCAATATCGAAATATTCTCCTATTCCGCCACATACACCGGCAAGCATTTTGTTCTTGTTTGATCTATATAATTTCTTTTTCATAATTCTCTCCCTTTCCCTTTCATTTTCGTTACATTATCATATTTAGTTTACAAAATTCCGGTTATCATCATATTTGAAACTATCTCAGCCGCTTCGTATTCATTAATATCCTCGTTTTGAGATTTTGAATTTTATGTCAGTTGCTTTCCGCAAATCGGACATTCATCTTTTTCAGCATCAAATTCCTTTTTGCAATTTTTGCAATATTTCATATCCGTCTCCCTTGCAAACCATCAAGCTATCAGCTTTTTAAATGAATTTGTATTCAAAATTGTATTTGAAATAAATTCTCGCTGAATTTTTTATTTGCATATTTCCATCCAACGCTTTTTTGTCAAATATGTAAAATGCTCTGTCCGTACATCACCCATTAAGACACAGGGCTTGTTTTCCTCTGTATGATGATATATAAAGCCACACTTTTCTTGACAGCGTTTTGATTTTTCGTTACCTTCATAATAACCGCACCACAATGCAGTACATCCCAAATCTGTAAAAGCGTGTCTTTGCAGTGCTCTTACTGCCTCGGGGATATAACCTTTCCCCCAAAAGGGAACACCAATCCAAAAACCGATCTCAAGCTCATTTTCACTGATTTTTGTGTGACTTTGTTCAGGAGAAATCAAGCCAATGCTTCCTATGGCACAATTATCTTCTTTTAATCATACTGCATATGTTTCATCTCTTGACAAAACGTTTATGATAATTTCAAGACTATTTAGAACACTTGTGTGTGGCGGCCAACCTGCAATAGGACCAACATGAGGATCCTTAGCATATTTATACAAGCTCTCCGCATCTGTATCTTTCCATTTTCTTAATATAAGTCTATCAGTTTCTAGCATAAGCATCATTCCTCTGATAATTTTCTTTTGCAAAAACTGCTTTCTTTGCAATGAGGACATTGTAAATATCTTGTTGTCAGGGTATGGGCTCCCCAAACGTATGCTCCAAGTGTTGGCTTAAACCTTTTTCCGCATTTTTTACATTCGTAATCTCCTGCACTGTAATCGAGTAGTACCGCTGCCACAAGCGCAATAATAAAAGTTATACTGCTTAAAACCACAAGTAATATGGACCATTCAAGCGGGAAAATCTCAAACGAAGCTCCGCTTATCATAATTAGAATAAGAGATATTAGTAATATAGCCACTGATAAAAAAATCTTTGTTAAATTTTTCACGTTATATCAGCTCCTTTTCATTTGTTATTTCTTTAAATTTGATGTTTAGTTCGCCTACACCGCCGTCAATTTCGATAAAGTTTGCAC
>CAKSGP010000102.1 GCA_934454745.1 uncultured Clostridia bacterium | reverse complement strand
GAGTAACACGGGGATTATGTCAGGTTGATTCAGATGGATATCTTACGGATATTGTCGAAACATCGGGAATAGTAAAAACTTCCACGGGTGCTAAATCAGGGGATACAGAAATTGACCCAAATTCCTATGCATCAATGAATATGTTTGGATTTACACCGAGTTTTATAGACAGACTTAAAGACGGATTTAAGGAGTTCTTTGCAGGACCTGCAAAGGAAAATCCTCTTAAAGCTGAGTTTTTAATTCCTGTTTATGCAGGTGAATTGCTAAGAAAGAAAGAAATTACGATGAAGGTTTTAGAAACCTCGGATAAATGGTTCGGAGTGACCTATAAGGAGGATAAGCCTGCGGTGGTAGAATCCTTTAAAAAGCTTATTGCAGACGGGGAATATAAAGAAGATTTGTTTAGTGATATGTAATTAATAAAAATACTCGCCCACTCTTGTACACGCAAGAGAGGGCGAGTATTTTTTATCTTGACAGTGGGTCAAAGCCTTGCTTAACCTCTATTGGCTTTGGTCTGTTTGGTGCAATAGGGTTTGCCATAAAGAAATACCGCATTGCATCATAATCGTGATCCTCACAAGCTGTATTTACGTCCTCAACGTTTATTGTATCGTAAATAAGAGCAGGGATAGTGCGGATAAAGGCACGGCAATTACTGAATATGTACGCCATAGGCCGCCCCTCATCATCAAAAGCAAATCTGTAATGACATTGCATTTTGCCGGAGAGCCGATCGTTCTTTCCTTTTTCAAAAAACACACCTTCCTCCTCAAACATTCGTATTACAGTACCTTCGTGACCTCTGCTTTCGTCCCATATTGACGGGTCTGCAATACCTGTTATTGTATTGCCTGCTTCAAGCTCGTTTTCTATCTCACGTATTTTCTTGGCAATACGGCGCGGCTCCCATTTTAAGCCCTGATTTGGCGTGTCGGTACAGCCGTAGAACTGTCTGTAAAGATATGCTCTGCCGTCATAATCAATTGCCCACCACTGTACAGCAAAGGGACGTGAATAGCCGAAGTCAAAGGTTCGGTATCTGCGCCAGGTGCGTGGAATTTTAAATGGCTCTATAACGTGGGTATCAAGCTTTGAAATATATCCGTCAGGATTATTGCGAAATTCTGTAAATACTTGTCCTTCGTAGCTGTCCCAATCTCCGTAAAGCAGTGCTTTCTTCTGAGATTCTGGCAACATAGCAAGATTTGCAAGATAGCCCGGATCATTATCAAGAAGTGCCTTGTTGTCAAATACAGATGAGGGTATAAAAATACGCTTTCTCTCAAGAGTTATTTTATTTCCGCTTTTATCTGTTACTTCACTCTTTACGGTATATGGAACATTTGGGGGAGAGGCGGTTATAAATCGCTCCTTTACCCAACCGTGACCGATACCGCCCGGGTTTGCAGTTGCTCGTATATATACACGTAAATCCTTGCCGTCGGCTCTGTTTCGGGAAATCATATATTCATATTCTTCAAGTGTGAAGTGGGTAAGCTCATCAAAGGCTATATACGAATATGAAAGTCCCTGATAATTTAGATAGCTTAACTGATTTGGCATTGAGCCAAAATAGATCTTTGCACCGCTTGGGAATTGCCAATAATGCTCGGAGCCGTTGTATTGTGCATCAGGATATACAGCACTATATATACGTATGGATTTTATTATAAGCTCACGGCACTGAGGATATGTTTTTCGCAAGATTAATGCACGGTAATTAGGATTTTCTACTTGACGCAGTGCCTCAACTATTATGGCATCAGATTTGCCTCCGCCTGCTGCTCCTCCGTATAGCACCTCATATTCATCACGGCTCATAAATTCAATCTGCTTTGGCTGTGGTGACCATATTATGTCTTTTTGTGAAATTGCCATAACTTCTCCTTTCAAAGTGTTATACTACTGTTCCACAAAATTTAAGAACTCCCCCTGACAATGTCAGATACTGTGAGCCGTCAGGTGTTGAAATTGAAAATTCGTCGCCTGTAATTTTTACATTTACCCCTTGAAGTGTTGTTTCTCCAAGAGGTAGTGTTCCGTTAAGACGGGAGGCGTCAAGTTCAACAATGTTTGAGGTGTCAAGAGAATACATAATACGTTTTAACTGTATATAAAACCCTCTGCACCAATCGTTAAGATTTTTAGTGTCCCTTTGTGCGTCGCCTGTGATTGCAGGCGGTGCTGTTATTGTTATGTTCATTTTATGACTATTAACTCCTTTCTCAAAACTTAAGTTTGAAAGACAATTGTTCAGATTGTTCGTACGCAAGAGCAAGACCATACACAAGTATGCGAGCGAGTGCGAACGTGCAAAATTGGCAATTCTATTCAAACTTATTCTCCCTTTTTGATTTCAGGCAGTATTACAATGCCTGTTTTCTTTTTGTCAGCATCGGATACATCAGTTTCTTTAAAATGCTTATACAGTTTATCCGCGGCACTTATGGCTTCGGATAATTTTACGTTTTCGTCAGGTATATCACGACGCATTATATCAGTATAAAATTCAAGCACCTCCTTTTGTGTTGCAATTTTTTTTGTTCTTGCCATATTTATATCTACCTCCTTTTCAAATATATTTTACCATATTTCATTGAAAATATCGTGGACAAGTTTTGAGTATGTGAAAAGTGTCCGCTTTTTTTGAGTAAGTTGTCCGCTACTTTTATAACATTATGTGATATAATTGCCTCAACATCAAGAAAGGAGTGTTTAAATGATGTTTAAAAAGAAAGAGTTTGCAACAGAAGCAGACAACACAAACAAAATCAATGGGGAAATGGAGGGACATAAAAATGACGCTAACGAGCAGAGTGTAAGCCGTGAAGAGCTTGTTATGCAGTGGCAAAGAGATGCCCAGCAGCTAAAGCTTTTAGTGCCGGATTTCGATCTGGCAGAGGCAGTGAAGAACAAGGAGTTTTCTGAAGCTTTAACAAGCGGTGCAACTGTATTTGAAGCTTATAAGGCAATGGCAGAACCGCCTAAGGAAAAGCCCAGAGAAGAGATTTTTCAGAATGCACGCAGTGCAAGACGCGGTACAGGCGGTGCTTCAATACATCCTGCAAAGCTTTCAAGCAGTGAGTTCAAGAAGTACATTGAAAACATCAGAAATTCGTAATTTTGAAAGGAGAAAAATAATATGAACGAATTAAATCTTAACACAACAACAAAAAACGGTATGTCACCGATTATGGAGGCGGTATTGAACCGATACGTACTTGAGGCTAATAAGACAAAGCGTAAGTACACAAAATTCGGACAGAAGGTTGATATACCAAAGGGGAAGGCAAAGACTGTGGCTTTTGATAAGCTTTCACCTTTACCTAAGGCCACGACTCCTCTTACAGAGGGAGTAACTCCCAAAGGTGCGGCAATTAATATTACACGTGTAAAGGGTGAGCCGGAGCAGTTTGGTAACTACGTATCATATACCGACCAGCTTGATTTCTTTGCAAATGATCCGTCACCTGAGGTATTAAAGTATGCGGATTTGCTTACCGAAAACCAGCTTGAAACCTTTGAGCATCTTGATGCAATGGAGCTTGCTTCAGGTCTTAATGTGTTTTATGCAGGAGAGGCAAAATCACGTGCAGAGCTTAAAGATGTACTTACTGTTAAGGATGTACGCCGTGCAGTAACAAGCCTTAAGCGTAACAAGGTACAGCCCGCAGACGGAACTGACTATATTGCCTTTATTCACCCTGATGTTGTTTATAACATTTATAACGACGAAGAATGGCGTCAGCCGCATACATACCGTGATACAAAACAGCTCTATGACGGTGAAATCGGCAGACTCTTCGGAGTAAGATTTATTGAGGACCCTGATGCTTACGTGTTCCGTGGCGAGCCATTTGCTGATAAATATGATGAACTTTCTGTTACAAAGGTTCTGGGTACAAGCATATATGTTGCTGAAACTATTGATGCAGCAGATGTGGCATCTTTTACCGATAAGCCTGTATGGATTGATAACAGAAGATACACAATCCTTTCTGCAACAGCAGGTGAAAATGGTGAGGCATATCTTACTATGAGCGAGGATTTGACAGACAAGATGGTTGTTGCTGATATGAAGATCTATCCCGGTGAGGGCGGTGTTGATGGTACACCCGTTTATTCTACTGTTATCATTGGTAAGAATGCTTTCGGTACAGCAGGAGATAAGACATCAGAGATTATAAATAAGAGTCTTGGCTCTGCAGGCACATCAGATCCGTTAAATCAGCGTGGTACAGTAGGTTGGAAGAGTTACAGATTCTTCAAAATTCTTGAGCAGACAAAGATGCTTAGAATTGAGTCAATAGCAAATCTTGCCTAAGGTAATTTTAGCAAAGGGGAGTAATTCCCCTTTGCAAATTATATAAAAGGAGTAAATGAAAATGGCAAACAAGAAAACTAAAAATATAAATGATGAAAAGGTATTGATAATTATACCAAAGCCGAGAAATATTGTAGGGGACACAGAAACTGTGGTATCAGTAAACGGAGAAATGTATCAGATAATGTATGACCGTCCCGTAGAGGTTCCCTATAATGTTGCAGAAATAATTTCCCAGAGCCGTGAGCTCGAAATGAAAATTGCAGATATTACGGAGGGGGCAGTACTTAAGCCGGGTAAGGCGGCTTTGGCTGAACTATAATTAATTGCGTAAGGAGTGGATTTTAATATGGCAGAATACAGATATACCGGAAAAATCCCGATAGGTTTTATTGACGAGTCTATGGAGGCATACCGTTCTTACAAATCAGACAGAGATCCGCTTATTCAGCGACTGCGTGATAACGAGGCATTTTACCGCAAAAGCTACGAGAGGCTTTACAATAATATTGAATCTGAAATGGAATGTGACACACCCTTTATATTTGCGGCAATTGAAAACTGCCGAGCAGATGCAATTGATAACTATCCCAACGCAAACATAATAGAACGTGAGCCGGAGGGGACAGAGGTTGCAGAATTGCTTTCAAAAGTCGTTGAGGCACAGCTTGAAATCTCTGATTTTAAATCGGTGTATAAGGAGAATATACGAAATAAGCTTAAATACGGTACATCGGTTTATGGTGTGTTTTATGATGAACCATCGGGAAATATTGATATACGTAGTATTGATATCCTTGATGTATATGTCGATATGCATATACCCAATATTGAGGACAGCAGATTTATATTTGTCAGTGCAGCAATAGAAAACAGCGTTTTAAGAAAACGTTATCCAGAATATCAAAGACTCTTTAGCGGTGATGCAGAGGTAGAAACGCTTACAGATACTTATACACTCAAAGACAGGACAAATGTGATTGATTGCTATTATAAAAACCCTGACGGAGCAGTGCATCTTATGAAAATCTGCGATGGTGTTGTAATCGCCGCAACAGAGGATATGCCAGGATACGAAGCAGGACTTTATTCTCACGGGAAATATCCTATCGTGTTTGATGTTTTATATCCTTGTGAGCACTCTCCCTTTGGCTTTGGAATGATTGATATCGGCAAGTCAACACAGGTTGCAATAAATAAGCTCGATACAGCTATCACGGAAAACATAATGTGTGCATCAAAACCAAGATACCTGACAAAACGTAACGGCGGTATAAATGAGGAGGAATTTTGCGATATTGAAAAAAGTATTGTTCATTACGAGGGCGATACCGATTCAATACGTGCTATTGATCACAGTTCTATAAACGAGTACTATCTCTCACATCGTGAATTTAAAAAGGACGAGCTTAAGGAAATACTTGCAAATCGTGATTTTCAGCAGGGCAGTACAACAGGCGGCGTAACAGCGGCATCAGCCATTGAAACACTGCGTCAAGCAGGTGAAAAACGTTCCCGTGCCATTGTAAACGATTCTTATGATTCATTCAAACAGATTGTATTTATGGTGATTGAACTTATGCGTAAGT
>CAKSGP010000101.1 GCA_934454745.1 uncultured Clostridia bacterium | reverse complement strand
TAACCTTTTTAAGACGGAACCCCAAATGCCGTGGTCTGCCGATATCTGTTTCTGAAAGTTTTATATTCTCTTTCCATTCCTCCGGGTAACTGCCGAAAAAGTTGCCCTCAAAAATATTCTCGGGGCAGAGTGGTATAAACTTACCGGCGCATCCGGCTCTTACCGTTATTTCCGGAAAGGTTTTGTCAAACCTGCCCGCAACGGCGTAAAGTCTTGTCTCTTTTTCATCGGCGTTGTCGGTTCCGGAGAATATCGCAGGCATTGTGTTATGCGAATGGAAATCCATAACATGAATATATCTGTCGGGATACGGTTCGTCCGTTTCGCTGTTTACCGAAGCCACAGATATTCTCTGTTTCGGAACTTTAATTATGTACTCCTTTTCTTCCGTATCGTAGAGAATGTGCACCAACACCTCGTAATGCAGCTCGTCCGAAACGCTCCTCATAAACCCCATAACCTTTGAAAAGATATGTGCCGGAATTTTTGGGAGCGCCATTTTAAATTCTGTCCTTATATCCTCGAATTCACGGACATTCTCTGCCGGAGCTGTAAAGCACCCTATTTCGTTTCTGCGCTGCTCATACACTCTGCCGTCTTTCGACGGCAGAAGTACAATGGGCTTATTTGTTTGTGCGGCTTTTGCTTGAGTCAGACAAAGCTCCTTAATGCCGGACAATGCTTCTCCTTTGGTCTGTGCTTTTTTAAAAAGCATTACTATACATTCGGGGTTTTTCTCGGCGTCAGTTTTGGCTTTTTTAAGTGCGTCCTTAAAGGCTTTGGATTTCTCAATTTCGGCTTTTATATCATAGACCTTATCCGAGCCGGGATTGCTTATGCTCTTTGTGGTTTTGCCATAACTCACCGACCAGGATATGGTCTTTGCGTCCGAAAGCTCGGGGAAATCCGCCTCATACTTTTGCCGCAGATCCTCAAATGTCGAGTCCCTGTCCTCAATATTTTCCTTAACCTTTGCGTAGGAGAATATTGCGGGCTTTGCCGCCAATGCTTCGAGCATACGCTTCTCACCCTGCTTTTCGGCATTTTTAAGCGCCGCGTCAAACGGGTCAAGTATTGTCTGTTGAGAAGATCCGGAATCCGAAACCGCAGGTTGTGATTCAGGCTCTTGCTGTGTCGTTGGCTGCGTTTGCGGTGCAACCTGTTGTTGCAGGGCAGGTGCTTCCGGAGGAGTCGGCGGCGTCTGAACAGCCGGAGCAGGTGTGGAAATTGCCTCATGCGGTTCTGCCGTTTGTGTTCTCGGTGTGCCGGTCGGCACGGATTCTGCCTGAACCCGAGCCGCCTCCGGTTGCTGTGCCGATTCCTCACCGGGCCATACGGCTGCGGGAGTAAACGGCACGCTTTGCGGGGTTGGATCTTCTTCGGCAGGAGTGCTGTCGAAATTGTCCATACTGTCAAGGAAGCTGTTGATGTTGTCTTGATTACTCATTTTTCTGTCTCCTTTTGCACCTTTTTAAAATGCGGAATATCTCAAAGAATTAAAGTGAAATTGTGAATTCTTTTAAAGATATGCGGTCATTTCATCGGGTGCGTTTTTTTCTATGTAAAAACAAAAAAGACCGACCCATCCTGTTTTCACAGAAATTAGGTCGGTCAATTTCGCAATTACCGAATTTAATTTGCGAGCGCTTTAAATTGCTCTAAAACGCAAAATGGCCGGACTTCTCCCTTTAAGGGAAAAATCCGACCTTGTTACTCAAACCAATGTCATAATCTGAAAAGTCAAATTTGACATCACACTCAAACCTTGTTACAAATATATTATATATGATGAAAAGGGGGTTGTCAAGATGTATGTTTGCAGATTGTGCTTATAGAGCAGCAAAAATTAATAAGTCAAAGTTTTTTAAATGCGTAAATGAACAAGTGCAACATCCGGTAAATTATTGAAAATTATTTTAAAAACAAAGGAGTCTTTCGTAGAATGTCGTGAAATCTATAATATTGCAATGTTTTTCTATATAAACGAAACGACAAGATCATTATTAATATGCTATAATATAATCAATAAAACTCATATAAATTTATGCATAATTTTACATAAAATCAATTTCAAAATACTAAATGTCCGATTTCGCAGCAAACTAAGGAATGAAGATGATATTATTTAAGATATTGTTAGGAGGGGTGATATGAATAAAAAAATAGATCGATTTCAAATCGGGAAAATGTGGGATCCTAATTTTAAAGATCAAATGTTTTATATTGTTAAAAACGAGGATCCGTCTGGTTTGATACACTGGCATGACTGCTTTGAAATAGAATTGATTCTTAAAGGCACTTGTATAGAAATTGTAAACGGCTACCAAATACCGGTTGCTGTAGGGGATGCGGTTCTTGTAACACCTACAGATCTGCATGAATTGAAAGATTTAAATAACCTTACTATATATACGATTATGTTTGATTCCGATATTTTGGATTCTGAATTGTTGAATAAAGTATTGATGAAAGATGATTGCATTATTTCATCTTCTCTTAATGATGAAGATTTTAAGTATATTTTGAAAGTTCTTGATTATGCCTGTCAAAAATTTAAAAAAAAAGAGCCTGATTGCGAACGCTTTATCATCAGCTCTATAAATCAGTTACTTTCAATTATGCTTTATCAAACAGAAAAAACAATTTCAAAGGAAAAAGATTTATCGATACGTACAGCGGCTTTTTACATGAAGATGCATTTTAGAGAGAACCCTTTGCTTCAAGAGGTGGCTCAGTCCGCAAATTTGGATAAAGCCTATTTTTCGGTGAAGTTTCACGAAACTATGGGTGTGACTTTTAAAAAATATCTTAATGATATGAAGCTTAATTTTGCTAGTAAAAGTCTTGTTAACACAGACTTGACTGTTGCGGACATATGCTATGAAAGCGGGTTTGAATCGCTTTCTCATTTTCATAGAGAATTTAAGAAGAAATACGGATTATCACCGCTTGAATTCAGAAAACAGAAGAAAGGTAGTGAAATATCAAAAAACGAACACAATAAATAATTTTAATAAATATTTTAAGGAGGATTTTTCATGTCAAATTACAAGTATTTAAAAAGGTTTTTTACATTAATGTTAGCACTTTGTTTGTTATGCAGTTTTGCGGGGTGCAATAATAAATCTGTTTCGTCAGATGGTTCAAGTGTTAATTACGGTGATGAGGATTATGTAGACGATGAAGACGGTGATGATACAGTAACTATCGATAAAGAGAACAAAACTATTAAAAAGAATAATGCTGCAAACTACGAAGATTCAGGAATTAAACGCACTTTTGCAATAGAAGAAACCAAAAAGGAAAGTTTTCTTGATTCCGTGCCAAAAGATTTGAGCGGTCAAGAGGTAACCATCCTGGCCTGGTGGAACAAATTTGATTACGAAACAAAGAAGTTAGATAAATTCACTCAAAAAACCGGAATTAAAATTAAGTGGATATATGTTACCGGTGACGACTATCTGCAACGCTTGGCTTCTCTTAAGGCTTCCGGAAACAGCCCTGACATTGCAGGTATTACAGCCTCAACTTACCCCAATGCTATTATGCAGGATTATTTTCAGCCTGTAACCGAAGGAATTTCTACTTTTGACCCGGCAGTATATGATGTTGACTCTATGAACAAGTTCAAATGGAATGATAAGTATTACGGGGTTATAACAAAGGGTACTACATACATAACTATGGCGTTGATGATGTATAATGCCGATATGTTTAAAAAATACGGAGTTAAGGACCCGCATACACTGTGGCAGGAAAATAATTGGAATTGGGATACATTTCTTCAAACAGCAACCGAAATACAGAAAAAATCAGGCGCTGCAGGCGTTACAGCAGGATATCATGGTTTCCGTTTGGCACAAACATGCGGTGAAGATGCAGTTAAAATCGACAACGGTAAGATAACAAATAATACAGGCAGTAAAACATATCGCGATGCATACAAATGGATCAATGAGCTTCAGCCTACCGGTCAGTATAAGGTCGCCGATTTCAGCATTCAGCGTGAAGGCTTTTTAAATGGTAAGGCGGCAATGCTTGTAGAAGAAAATTGGGCGCTGCAAAAGGGTGAGCGTTTTTCAAATACAAGCTTTACCTTAGGCTATGCGCCGCTGCCCTGCCCGAAAGGCAAACAGCTTGTAATTCCGTCAGACGCGCAGCTGTGGGGATTCCCTGTAGGCGCTAAGCACACAAAGGCGGCAGGATATGTATTGCAGTATTGGCAGAATCCGGCTTATAATGAAGTCGGTTATGAGATATGGCTTAACGATTCGGTTGCGGCGTTCTGCGATTGGCTGTGGACACAACCGAAAGTCTTTAAGGTTTCAGAGGGTATAATCAATTACGGCGGAGACTATAAATGGGCAACATTCTCATATGAAAATTCCGGAGCGGGAAGCGATAAGCTTGACAGCGTTATGGATAAGTGGTCCGGTGTTATTGAAGCAAACATAAATAAGATAAATAAGGAATTCGGAAAATAATATCAATTAAAATTCGGAAGGAGCAGATGGGTTTGAAAATAAAGCGCATAAAAATTGCTTTTACTTCTGTTGGTCTTTGTATGGCAGTGCTTTTGGGCACTGCCGCTCAGGGACTTATCGGCGGTTCTGCTTTGCGCAGCAAATCGCCGAAAACTCTTTTGAAAAACATAAGCGGTTTATCCGGCGAAACGGAATATGCACACGGTATTAAGACCGACAGCGACGGAAACTTCGTTTTTTCATACGGTGAAAAGACCTATAAGAACGAATGGGAACGTTTAATGGCTGAAGATGGATTTATATACGGTGTAAACTGGGACTGGTTCGGTTCTTGGCAGCAGGATACCGCCAATATCGGAAACAACAATATTACCGGAATCAAAAACCAGTATAAACCGGCTCAGGTTGAACGCGCTCTTTATAATATGAAAGCGCTCGGATACAACTGCTGGGCCAACTGGATAGGCCCCAAAGGTATGTTTACATATAACGACGACGGTTTGGTAACGGGATTAGAGCCTACATTTGAAACCAATCTTACCTTGTTGCTTGAAAGCTGCCGTAAGGTGGGAATTGATTTTGTTCCGGGACTTTTAACTCATTATTACGGAGAAAGTGCCAAAAATGTACTTGTTAACGGACTTACTAATGAAGAACGGTTCCATAAATATTTCAGATTTTATTATGAAGAAGAGGCACGGCAGGCATACATCGATAACGGGATCAGCAAGGTATGCAAAATTTTGGCAAAATATCAGGATGTTATTCCTTGTATAGCTCTTACTATCGAAAACGGTTCTAATACAAATGATGTTAATACCGGTATGCTTTATCATTCAAGCAGAGCGGTGACATGGGAAGATTTTGCAAAGCTCCAGAATTCAATGTACGATGCAGTAAAGGCAGAAATGCCCAATATGCTTACCTCAACCGAGGATATAGGCGGCTGGCCCGATAATGAGTATAAGTATAACGATTTAAAGGTTGATATACTGGGGTACAACTATTATAGCGCAGACGCACCTATTGATATAAGCGGCGCTATGCTTACAAGACCCACATATTTAGGTGAAATGGATGTTTTCCACGACGGTGCAGATTATGCTGCTGTGAGCGACGATTATCTTACCAGAATAAGAAGTCAGTTATGGGAGAATGCCGTTAAAGGCGGATATTGCGGTGCGTTTTATTATCCTTTCTTCTATAATGATATAAGTGAAAAAAGCACATTTTTCTCAGGCGCCTCCACGGATAGATATGATCAGTTCAGGGCGTTTGTAATAAATGCAGCGTATACAATTATTGATTTAAAGAATGAATTTCACAATATTTCCGATGCTGTTGATAAACCGTCTCTGCTTTACAATAACGGTGGAAACACGCTTTATTGGCTGGGAGGCAGAAATGTTGATTATTTTATTCTTGAACGAAGCGATAATGGCGGTGAATGGAAAACCGTAGCT
>CAKSGP010000100.1 GCA_934454745.1 uncultured Clostridia bacterium | reverse complement strand
ATAAAGCATATACCGAATCATTTTAAGAGGGTTATTTATGCTATATTCATTAGATGTTTCAAATAAAATTTCTTGTTCGATGTTTGGAAGAATGAAACAAACAAATGGTTGGGAATCAAATTCGCCTCGCATTATTGACAAAAATCTTTTTGTTTTTGTAATTGACGGAGGTGCAACATTTGATATAGAAGATACAATTTATGAGGTATCGATAGGAGACATATTAATTATTCCGGCAGAAACATGGTATTCGGCAAAAACCGAAGATTTTTGCGAGTACTTCTTTTTTCATTTTTCCGGGAAAATAGAAAAAGCAGACGCAGAGCCCGCTTTTAGTACAATTAACAATTCATTTTCGTTTGTTTTGCAGGAATTAGAGCGTGAGTATATCTATTTCAATTTAAAAGTCAGCAATAAAGATGTATTTAATAAGGTTTATACGTCAATTATAAATTGTATGGAATATCGTTCATATTCCACGCAATCAGGCAGATTACTTTTTGATGCTGAATTTTCAAAGATAATGTTTCTATTGGGAGAAATTGTAGAAAGAGCACACAATAACATACCTACTGTAGTAAAAAAAATGATTATATACATTAAAAAGAATCTCACAAAACCATTGAGCTTATATGAAATCAGTTCCGAGTGTTCAGTATCTGCACCGTATGCATCACGCATATTCAAAAACCATATGAATATGACTGTAACAGAGTATATTAATAGTGAAAAGTTGTATTATGCGTGTGACCTTATTCGCAACACAAGTATGAACATAAGCGAGATTGCTGACTATTTAGGATACTGTGATGTATTTTATTTTTCAAAACTGTTTAAAAAGAAGTTCGGAATATCACCATCAAAATGTTGTATATAAATTAGGTTATTGCCTATGATTGACTGTATAAAACCCTTGATTTTACTGCGTTTTCGCATAAGTACTGTAAGAACACGCGCACCATCCCTATTCTTCAAGACGTGCGTTATAGAAAACGCCTGAACGCAAGTCGTTGAAAATTACAGGACCTTTTTTACATACAAAATCATCTGCTTCAAAACTCAAGGTCTTTTCTCCGCCAGCACATTTTTTCATAAGTGGAATATGCTGTATCCTCACACACAAGTTTTCTTGAAAAAGCCATATTATTTTCCTTTCGCCGTACTGCGACGGCATAAGCTGTACTCATACATATATTATACCATTATATACAGGTATATTCCAACAACGAAATCCATCTTATTGAGATACTTTAGTCAAATGCAAGGCCAAAATATACGGGAATAATTCCCTCATTTAACGGATAGTACATTGCAAATTCACGACTGCTCCCCGGCATTCTTATGACACCGCAATCACAGCCAAGAGTATTTAAAATATGGGGAATAATATTTGTATCACCCAAAAATTCTATGCCGTATAAGCTGTTCTTTTCCCAACGGGAAGCAAGAACAAATCCGTCGCCTTTATACAACTCTGCCTGTGTCATAAGGAAATCAAGATTTTCCCTTTCCTGAACTATTCCGCCTTCAGGCAAAAGCTTTTTCCGTGCTTTTGCATACTCATTTTTATCTATACGCTCTATTGGGATTGTTCCGTCACCTGCTCTGTACTCTTTCTCGTCTATATATCCAAAGGTTTTATATCCGATTTTTTCATAGAACTCAAAAAGAGATTTTTCTCCCGGTACAAGAACTACGCATTTATATCCGCAATCTGCAAGCTTTTTATGAGTGTATTCCATAAGTTTGGTACACAAACCTTTATTGCGGTAAGCTTTTGCCGTTGCAACAGCATATATATACGCTGTTTTCTCGCCACGGCATAAACAATCAAACCAGTACAGTGATGCTAAAACGTCACCATCTTTTATAATACAGGCACAGCGTTCAGGGGAGAATGCAGTTTCAAAAAAAGTATCAAGAAATTCATCTGTATCGCCAAAAGCCTCACGCCAAATAAGACGAAGCTTTTCTATTTGCGATTTATCAGGTTTATCAACAGTCATTGCCGTCTTCTCCTATGTCCGCCCACCATTTTTCAACCATATGATGAGGACGGTAGCTTTTCTTTGCAGCACGCAGTCCCTCAAGTCCCATATCATCCTCGCGGTTTAAAAATTCAATTTTGGGGTGGGTTTCTGTAATATACACCGCAAATTCTCGGTTAATTGCGGCATAGGTCCCGTCAACGCCGTTTAATGCCTTTTCAAAATGCACATCAAAGGTGTTATCAGATAGACGGCTTCCCATTGTCATTGCAAGAACTTCGTCATTATCGGTTATTATTATACCCTCCATACCAAGCTCGTTGTAATTATCAAATGCCTTTACTATCGCCTTTTGCTCCATTGTAAAATCACTATCTGGAAGCTCCTCTATACGTGCTTTATACCATCTATCAACCATATCACGCACCTTTGATATGTTTCCCTCGTTTATGGGCTCGGTTTTATAGTCAGGGTGAGTTGCCAAAAATTTATTAAAATGGTTTTTCTTTCCGTGGTATTTTCGTCCTTTTAGTTGTGCAAGGTCCTCCACTGCATATACGTAATCGAAAAAATCTCTGTCCCGATGATATTCAAATTTGTCGGGATACAAGCTTTCCATAAGCTCTTTATCACTCTTTGTTATACCCGTAATACGACACTCAAGCCCACGCTCTTTAGAGTCTGCCATAATAGCGTCAAGAACTGCCTTTTTATCACCTTCGCCTACTGGGAAGGGATAGACACTGCGTTTATAGTATTGAGAAAACAAAACTATGTGATTATTGACCACAGCATATCGCTGTTTGCCCCACATAAATAGATTTGCAAAGGAATACTCGCATCCACGCTCTTTTTCGTCAAACAAATATTTTTCGTAAAGTTCCTTTTCGTTCAATGTGATAGATTTAAAATCAATCATTGCTTTTTATCCTCCGCTAAAGCTTTGTTCTTTAAAAAATAAACCGCATCGGTATTTTTCCCCGATACGGCTCGTTTATAAGTCATTGTTTACTGTTAATAGAGGTATTAACCTTTCAAAGTTTACACCATACCATACCGTTTTTCATAGTATAACACTATAAAACACAAAAATCAACATCTACGTCGAATTTTGTTAAATATATTGACACTTATTGTATTTTATGTTATTATTTTTGATGAATTTTCAATTGGGAAGTGAGCATTTTGAGCAAAGCAAAAGGATATATTTACCTCGTTCTTACGTTTATTATATGGGGTAGCTTATACGTTGCGGCAAAATCCGCAATGGAGGAGATTCCGTCCCTGGCACTCCTTGCTCTGCGTTATGCAATTGCAGTAGTTATACTCTTTTTCGTAATGCGTAAGCGTGGATTTAAAAAAGTAAAAAGAGAACACCGGAAAATGTTTTTTGCAGTCGGGTTTGTGGGATATTTCTGCGGTATAGCCTTTCAGCTTACAGGAAATGACCTTGTAGACGCATCTCTTTCATCACTTATAAATTCCCTTAATCCCGTGGTTATTCCCATTATTGCGGCAATATTTCTAAACGAAAAGATTACAGTTAAAACCTGTGTAAGTATTCTTTTGTCTGTTATAGGTATTTACATAATTTTAGGTGTTGGGGGCAATGCAAGCTTTTGGGGAATTATTATAAACATTTTTTCTCTTTTGTTCTGGTCGGCAAGCTGTTGTATGGTTCGGGGCATCTCAAAGGATTATGATCCCATACAGATCACTCTTTATGCAATGGCAATTGCAGCATGCTTTGCAATTCCTGCAGGTGCATACAGTATTGTAAGAGAGGGTTTTGTGTTGTCAGTAAATGGTGCAGTGTCTGTTTTATACATTGCGCTTGTATGTACGGCACTTTCACACGTTTTCTGGAACAGAGCCTTAAAGCTTTTGCCTGCTACCACCTGTTCCCTGTTTTATCCTATACAGCCGCTTACCTCGGCAGTTCTTGCAGTTGCGATTTTAGGCGAGAAAATCACGGTTTCGTTTGTTTTGGGAGCAATTATTATATGCGCAGGGGTCCTTGTAGCAGTAACCGATAAAAAATAAAGGGGAATTTGAAAATTTCCGCTTTATTTTTTTGCAAAAGTATAGTATAATTAATAAGAGGAGGGGTTTTATGAATCGCAACATTGAATACCTTAAGCTTTTGAAAGAACAATATCCGACGATTGCCTCTGCCTGTGCAGAGATTATCTCACTTGAAGCACAGCAGCGTTTGCCGAAGCTTACCGAGCATTTTATGAGCGATATACACGGCGAATATGAATCATTTTTACATATACTGCGCAACGGTTCTGGTGTTGTTAAAAATAAGATTGATCAGGTTTATGAGCGAACACTGTCTAAGGATGAGCGTGACACGCTTTCTACCATTATATATTACCCAAAAGAAAAGCTTGAGCTTATAAAGCAGACAATGAAAAATATAGATGACTGGTACCGCATAACTCTATACAGACTTATTGAGGTATGCCGTGTTGTTGCATCAAAATACACACGTGAGCATATACGCAAGCTTTTACCCGAAAATTTCGGTGCTATAATTGATGAAATGCTTTTTGCAGATATAGACTCAAATCCCGATAAAGAGGAGTACTATAAACAAAATATTTCCTCTATTATTGAGCTTGACCAGTCCGATTCCTTTATAGTTGAGATTTCCCGCCTTATTCAAAGTCTTGCAATCGGCAGGCTTCATATTATCGGTGACATATTCGACCGCGGACCCCGTGCGGATATAATTCTTGACAGGCTCATTAATTATCATGATGTAGATATACAATGGGGTAATCACGACATTGAATGGATGGGTGCGGCATCAGGCTCTTATGCCTGCATTGCAAACGTTATTTCTATATCCACCAAATACTGTAATTTCAGCTGTATTGAGGACGGCTACGGAATTAATCTGCGTCCCCTTACGGTCTTCGCTCTTGAAACCTATGCAGAGGATCCCTGTACCTGCTTTATTCCCAAAAATCCAAATGCTGTAAATCTTTCCGAGCACGATGAGGCGGTCTGGGCAAAGCTACATAAGGCAATATCTGTCATACGATTCAAGGTTGAGGGACAGGTTATTATAAACCATCCTGAGTTCGGTATGGGAAACCATCTTTTACTTGATAAGATTAATTATAATGACGGCACAATCACAATGGACGGAAAAACATATCCCCTAAAGGATACTAATTTCCCCACAATTGACCCTGATGATCCGTATAAGCTTACAGAGGCTGAGGAGGAGCTGATGGAATCGCTCTGTTCGTCTTTTATACATTCAGAAAAGCTTCAAAGACACATTCGGTTTTTATACACCAACGGCAGTATGTATCTTGTATGCAATAATAATCTCCTTTATCACGGCTGTATTCCTATGACCGAGGACGGAGAATTTGCCACTTATGAGATTTTTGGCGAAAAAGTATCAGGCAAAAAGCTTTTGGATCGTGCAGAGCAGATTGCAAGAATAGGCTATTTCGGTACGGCTCACAGTCCTGAAAAACGCTATGGTCAGGACTTTCTGTGGTATCTTTGGTGTGGTGCGGGTTCGCCTGTTTACGGTAAAAGCAAAATGACTTCCTTTGAGCGGTATTTTATAGATGATCAGGATACTTGGGCAGAGGTTAAAGACCCATACTATAAACATATAAATAAAGCATCCGTATGCGATAAAATCCTTATTGAGTTCGGTGTTAATAACAAAAGATTTGCACATATAATAAACGGACACGTGCCTGTTAGAATTAAAAAGGGCGAAAAGCCTATCCGTGCAGATGGCAAGCTGCTTGTAATAGACGGGGGTCTTTCACGTGCCTATCAAGAGAAAACAGGAATTGCAGGATACACACTGCTCTTTAATTCACACGGACTTCTCCTTTCGGAACACGAGAACTTTGAGTCTGTTAAAGCAGCAATAACAGACGATAATGATATTCATTCTACTCTTGAAACAGTGGAATTAGCTCCAAAAAGACTTCTTGTGAA
>CAKSGP010000099.1 GCA_934454745.1 uncultured Clostridia bacterium | reverse complement strand
AATAGATGGCGTGGATAGGGGGAATGAAATCCCCGAGCCCCTTTCTGTTGTGACGAATGACAAGGACGGCTGTGTGCGAGATGATGTTTTCTCTGCGACAAATGAAACGATCGAAGTAGAAGAGGTTGCTTATTCCTCCACATTGTCACCGGAACAAAATGTGATTATGCCGTTTGCTCTGAGTGGTGAGTCTTATGATTTTCATATCGATAAAATAAAAAAGAAACCGTTTTATTCTTCAATAAAACGTTTGTTTGATTTTTTTGCATGCTTAATTGCCGTTATAGTGTTAGCACCGTTGTTCCTGTTAATTGCAATCGGAATAAAATGTTCTTCAAAAGGTCCTGTTTTCTATGTGCAGGAGCGAGTTGGTTATAAGGGGAAAATTATAAAAGTGCCTAAATTTCGCACGATGTATGTTGATGCAGAGAAGAATGGCGCACAGTGGTCGGAAGGAGATAGAGACCCTCGAATTTATCGCTTTGGTCGTTTTTTGAGGAAAACGAGAATTGACGAGTTGCCTCAGTTGTGGTGTTGTGTAATAGGAACGATGTCGTTAGTAGGTCCTCGTCCCGAGAGGGAATGTTTTTCAAAAGAATTTGAAAAGTACATACACGGCTGGTCTGACCGGACTAACGTAAAACCGGGGATAACGGGTTTGGCGCAGGTAAACGGCGGATATAATTTAAAACCGGAGGAAAAAATCGTTTACGATTTAGAGTATATAGAGAAAAGGTCTCTGTGGTTTGATATAAAAATTTTATTTAAAACTGTTGCTGTGATATTTGATCACGACGGCGCTAAGTAGTTTACCGATTAAAAAATTAAGTGTGATAGGCGCGTTGTGAGAGTGGTTTACATTTTACATTTTGAGAGGAATAGGCAGAAATGGAGCAGAAAAAAGAGAATATTTTATTGATTTGCGACACTTCAACGACCGCAATGATTTTCAGAGTGCCTTTGATATGAGCGTTAAAGGATAAGGGGCTAAGTATTTCCGTGATAGCGTTTGACGACGAAAGCGACGTTTCCGCATCCGGCATAATTATTCCGAAAGGTTCGGAAGGTTACGAGCCTAACGACGGCGAATACGCCGTAAATACGAGATAGTTCGCACAGTTCGGATTTTGAAACGGCATTTGAAATAACGAAATGTGTTTCTCCGAATTTCCGCGATATGAAAGCGGCGGTTATCCTTAATCAGGAAAAACCGACGAAATTACGAAAAGACAGATGAAGATACTTATAGTTTGCCAGCATTATTATCCCGATCCGTTCAGAATAACGGACGTGGCGGAGAACTTCGTGAAACAAGGTCACGAAGTCTTTGTTCTTGCCGGCGAACCGAGTTACGAACGCGAGTCGTGGCTGAAAGAAGGCGGTAAAGTCGACGAAGTGAGAAACGGAGTAAAAGTACACAGAGTAAAAACCGTTCCTCGCGGCAAGGGGGTAATTCGCAGAGTTCGTAACTATTATTCTTATACGATAAACTCGAAGCGGTACGTTAAAAAACTCGATAAGGACTTCGACGTCGTTTTCGTCTACGAACTTTCGCCGATAATGATGGCTGAAGCGGCGATAAAGTACAAAAAGAAATACGGAACGAAAATCGTCCTGTATTGCCTCGATTTATGGCCTAAGAGCCTTACCGCAGGCGGAATAAAAGAGGGCGGTTTCATATACAACCACTACAAAAAGTTATCGAAGAAAATTTACGCGGCGGCGGACGAACTGCTTGTTACGAGCGAGTCTTTTAAAGGCTATTTCGCGAGCGAGTTCGGCTTCGATAAAGAGAAAATAACCTATTTGCCGCAGTATGCGGAAAGCGTTTATTCGCCCGAAACTTGCAAAAAGACCACGGACGAAAACATCGACCTTATGTTTGCGGGCAATATAGGCGCGGCGCAAAGCGTCGAGACCATTCTCGAAGCGGCGGACATGCTTAAAGGGGTTAAAAATCTGCGTTTTCATATAGTTGGCGACGGAACGCATCTTGAAAATTGTAAACGTATCGCCGAAACGCAGGGTTTAACGAACGTGAAATTCTACGGTCATTTGCCGCTCGAAGAAATGCCGCGTATGTATTCCAAAGCCGACGCGATGATGGTGACGGGCGATAACGGAGTGGTATCGCAGACTTTGCCTGCAAAGGTACAAGGGTATATGGCGGCGTGTAAGCCGATAATCGGCGCGATAGGCGGCGAAACGGCTCGGGTGATAGAGAAAGCGAATTGCGGTTTTTGCGGCGAAGCGTTAAACGCCGAACAACTTAAAGAAAATATATTGAAATTCATTTCGACCGAAAACAAAGAGGTTTTAGGTGCGAACGGTTATAATTTTTACGAAAAAAATTTCCGACCCGAAAAATTCTTTAAAAATTTAAACGAATCTTTAACCAAATGCAAAAAAGAAAGGATTTTATTGTTATCTCCTTTGCCCCCGCCTGAGGGGGGGATTGCAATGTGGACTAAAAAATACCTAACATACTGTCAGAGAAATAATATCGACTTGAAAATCGTAAACACCGCTTTAATAGGTTCTAGAGGAAAAAAAATCAACAGTAAAAGAAATATAAGAGACGAGATTTATCGAACCTCAAAAATACTACGTGAGTTTAAGCGTTGTTTAAAGATTTTCAAACCTGAAATAGTTCATATAAACACATCCTGTTCAAAGTTTGGAATTATTAGAGATTGGTTATGTTCTTGTTTTGCAAAAAAACGTGGAGTTTCGATCGTATTGCAATGTCATTGCAATATTGCAGATCAAGTTAAATCTAATGTTGGCCATTTTTTTCTAAAAAAAATCGTGACAAAGGTTGATAAGGTAATTGTTCTCAACTCCTCGTCGCAAAATTATGTCAAAGAATCTTGCGGAGTTGTTTCGGAAGTAATCCCGAATTTTGTTGAAGATAATTTTCTAAAGGATGATTACACGGTTAATGATGCAATTTCAAATATCGTTTTTGTTGGACATGTGCAAAAATCGAAAGGGTGTTTTGATATATTTAAAGTTGCTGAAAAATTTCCTCAGTATAAATTTAAGTTGGTGGGACCTGTTGCTTTAGAAATAGAAAATACTCATATTCCATCTAACGTGATTTTGATAGGTACGCAAAGATATGAATCTGTAATGGAGACCTTAAGGTTTGCTGATGTCTTTTTATTCCTTTCCCACACTGAGGGTTTTTCAATGGCGTTACTTGAGGCAATGGCTGTAGGGTTGCCGTGTGTTGCGACTGACGTTGGTGCAAACTTAGACATGTTGGAAAACAAAGGCGGCGTTATTGTTCCGTTAAGTAGCATAGACAATGTTGTCTCAGCGCTTGAATCCATGAAGTCGCGTAATGTCAGGGAGAGAATGTCTCAATGGAATAGAGAAAAAGTTAGGAATTTCTATCTTCAGAATACAGTTTTGTCAAAGATTATTCAAATATACAGTGATTTATTAGACAAAGATTAAACAAATAGCAAATTTATACGAGGGCAACAATTATTAAACACGATTAACTAAGTCATTAAATTTACACAAGATATTGGTGTGTTGATTCTGCTGTTCTGTAAAGAAAAAGACGAAAAATGTGAAAATGGCGAAGTTTAACTTTCGGAAAGTAAATGAATGCTATACATCTAATTGCGTTTTGAATAAAAATATAGAATTATACAACAAGCCAAAGGAGAAATGCATAAATGACATTATATGATTTCTTTGATAAAGTGGCTACATTATTGAACAGAATTGTTGTTTGGCCTGTTCAAAATGCTCTTTCGGCGAATGTGGCAAAAATGTAACATTTGGAATCAATAACAGGTTTTTAGGAATAAAGAATATGATAGTTGGTTCTAATGTTCATTTCGGAGACGATGGATGTTTTATGACAACTCGCGCTAAAATTACAGTAGGTTCAAATATCATGTTTGGGCCGAATGTTACCATCATTACCGGCGACCATCGAGTGGATATCAAGGGTAAATATATGACAGATATAACGGATGAGATGAAATTAACCCAAAACGATAAATCTGTTACTATTTGTGGAGATAATTGGATAGGTGCAAATGCAACAATACTCAAGGGTGTTATAATAGGTGAGGGCGCTGTTGTGGCTGCCGGAAGTTTGGTAATCAATGATGTTCCGCCTTACGCTATAGTGGGAGGGGTACCGGCAAAGGTTATAAAATATCGATTCAGCAGTAATGAGATTGCAGAACATAAAGAATTGTTAAAGGCAAACAAGACGACAGAATAATAAGAGAGACGATGGCTATAATATCTGGTTTGCCAATCGTTTTATAAGAGATGTATAGGGTTGGCAATATATGAAAAAAATAGCTTTTTATATTGATTCCATGGGAATGGGTGGTGCGAACAGAGTTATGTCGAACTTGGTGAATTATTTTCACGACAATGGGTACGATGTATGCTTGATAAATGACGAATCGCTGAATGAGAATGAAGAGTATTCTCTCCCGAAAGGAATTAAGAGGTACATTATACATAATGGAAATAAGCCTCGTTTTTTTTTCAGTAAGCAACTGCAAAGAATAAAAGCAATAAGAAGAGTGCTGAAAGAGAACGGAGCAGAAGTTGTGGTGTCTTTTATGGGGCCGCCCAATATTAGGATGTTATTGGGTACGCTTGGTATGAAAGTCAAGAAGGTGGTTTCAGTTCGGAACGATCCGTATAAAGAATATGGGACCGGAATTAAAAAATTTCTTGCGAAAATCATATTTTGCTTAGCGGATGGGTGTGTTTTCCAAACTGAAGAGGCGAAGGCTTATTTCCCTAATAGAGTAAAAAAACGAGCAAAAGTTATATTAAATCCTGTCAAAGAGGTATTTTATAAAACCGAGCATTCAGATGTTGCTAACGATATTGTCTCTGTTGGAAGGTTGTTTCCACAGAAAAATCATGAACTACTGATTAAAGCTTTTGCAAGAATTGCAGATTCTTACCCCGATGAGAACCTGTATATATATGGAGATGGTCCGTTGAGAAAAGGATTACAAAATTTGATAACAAAGTTGAATCTACAAAACAGAGTATTCTTGCCGGGAAGTGTAATAGATGTGAACGTGAAGTTGAGTCAAGCCAAAGTATTTGTTCTGAGTTCTGATTATGAAGGAATGCCGAATGCCCTTCTTGAAGCGATGGCGGTGGGAGTGCCTGTTGTTTCAACCGATTGTCCATGTGGAGGTCCTCGAACCGTTATTGAAAATGAAACCCAAGGTTTACTAGTACAAGTTGGAGATACTGAAAAAATGGCAGATGCTCTTGAAAAATTATTGCAAGATAGTTGTTTGAGGGAGCGAATGAGTGTCGCCGAAAAAGAAAGGGCGGAAGATTTTCGCTATGATGCAATAATGCCCCAATGGGCGCACTATTTAGAATCGTAAAATAAGGTAAAAATTATAGCGTTAGCGATGTATAACGAAAGCGAGATGCATCTGTTTGAAAAATGTTTTTTAAAGGATGAAAGTATTAGTAAATAATTTGTACGGTTGGTAATCGAAGAAAAAGAGAAGTTGGTGGACGGTTAAAGAGTATGACACAAAAGTTTTTACATAATCTTATAAATATTCTTGCAGTTTTTTTATTTGCTGTATTTATACTTTTTGAAGGATATGCATGGGGTAAATATGCTTTTTTGGCGGTTTCATTGGCAATTTATATTTTAGGGTTGTTAGAACGAAACGATAAGATTTTTTTTCGTTTGGATGCTTATGTTTTCCTGAATTTTATCTTCATTGTCTACGTTTTTTTGACAGCGATATGGGCAAAATCACCGGATAGTACGATAACAATGACGCGCACGTTAATTCGTACTTTTCTTTGCGCATATATTGTTTATCTGTATTTTGTCGAGGAGGAAGACGTTTCAAGGCTTTTGAGAATTTTAATGTGGGCGGGATATATTGTTGCAATTTATTCACTGATGTTTTATGGTGTTGACAAATTGCTGAAAGCCGGAACAGATAGTTCATTGCGTAC
>CAKSGP010000098.1 GCA_934454745.1 uncultured Clostridia bacterium | reverse complement strand
CGGAGAAGTTTATTTGGAAAATACCGGTTGTACTATAGGCGGAATACCGGGCGCAGGGACAAGAACTGAGAAGCTGCCGGGTGAAGAAAAATTTCTGTATGACCGTAATCGTGCGTGCTTGTATTTTAAAGGTCAAGAGGTTTATTGCCGTCAGATAAATCCTGAGCGTTCATTACATGAAATTATAAATGATGGTGGCTCACTTTGGATTATGGGTATGAAAACTGAAGAAGAAGGTACGGCTTGTGAAACCAAAAACGGTGGTATGACCGAGATTATTGGTGCGGCGTTTGTTATAGGACATGGGAAGTCGATACCTGCGGTGATAAATGATAATTCTTCGGTTTCAGTTTATGCTGCGACGGCGGGTATGGCGTGTGATCAAATTTGGCCTATAGCTGTAAGAGAAATACAAAAAGGGGTAATTAAGGAACTAAAAAAAGAGGATTGTCCTGTAAGAAGTATGGATAATTATGTTATACCAATGTATATTGGAAACAAACAGTAGAAGACAAAAGCGCATAGGAAGACTCAACGTCGCCTTATGTGCTTTTTGTTTTATAAAAAATTAATTACGCCATAAGATATAGCATATAAAACGTTGTCGTAAAAAAGTATTTTTTATGCTATTAAATGATTGATATGTGCATTTTTTATTTTAATCGTTATGTTATAATTATAATAGAAAATAAATGTTAAAATGCAATTCTAAAATAGAATTGTAATAAAATCAGAAAGGATTCAGTTTGATGAAAAAGTTTGCTTTTATTGGTGCGGGAAGTTTTGCGTTCACTAGAAACCTGATACGTGATATATTAACTTTTCCGGCCTTTGAAGATGCACAGTTTGCGTTAATGGACATTGACCCTGACAGACTGGAGAGAATTACAGCTGCGGCAAATAAAATTATTTCAGCGATGGGTAAACCTGCTACTGTATTGTCTACGACGGACAGGATAGAGGCATTAAAGGATGCAGATGGTGTACTTTGCACAGTTTTCAACGGCGATATTGATGTTTGGCGTTATGACATAGAAGTTCCTATGGAATATGGCGTTTCTATGAATGTGGGAGATACAAGAAGCGTTGCAGGTATTTTCCGTGCTTGTCGTAATATACCGTTGATGTTGGATATTTGCAAGGATATAAAAACTTATTGTCCTAATGCGGTTTTCTTAAACTATACAAATCCTATGGCAATGCTTTGCAAAGCTATGCAGGAGTACAGTAATGTTGAAGTTACAGGTCTTTGTCATAGTGTACAAAAAACTATAAAACAAATTGCCGGTTGGGTAAATGTACCTGTTGATGAAATTAATTATCTATGCGCCGGAATAAATCATATGGCTTTTTATCTGCACTTAAAACACGGAAATACTGACCTTTATCCTTTGTTGAGAAAGAGTATGGAAGACCCGAAAATTTATAACGAGGAAATTGTGCGTAATGAAATGTTTAAGAATTTGGGATATTACGTAACTGAATCAAGCGGTCACGCTTCGGAATACAATGCTTGGTTTAGAAAACGTCCGGATTTAATAGAAAAATATTGTACTCACGGTACTGGTTGGAATCCCGGGTTACATGCTTATTCATTGAATTTGCGTTTAGAAAGAAAAGACCATTGGCGCGAAGAAATTGATAAGTGGATAAATGAGGAAAAAGTTCAACCTCAGAAGAGTACAGAATATGCATCTGATATATTTAATGCTCGTTTCGGTGATGGTAAGCCTTTTATTTTCAACGGCAATGTCATAAACGAAGGATGTATTACGAATTTGCCGAGTGAGACTTGCGTTGAAATTCCTGTCGTGGCAGACAAGTTTGGTTTTAAAAAGACCTTTGTGGGCGAATTGCCAAAGCATTTAGCTACATTTATAGGCACAACGGCAGGAATTGAAAACCTTGTTGTTGAAGGTGCAATGGAAAAAAATCGTGAAAAAATAATCCGCGCAGTTATGCTTGACCCTCTTTCATCTGCAGTTTGCAGTATGGCGGAAATAAGAGAAATGTGCGATATTCTTTTCGAGAAAAACAAGGACTTTTTGGGAGATTACAAATAATTTTTTAAACAACTTAGGAGGATATATATAATGGATTCTTTATCAAGAGCAAAAAAAAGAACAGCAAGAATCGGTCTTGCTGCAGTTGCGCATAAGCCGTATTGGAATCAGTTTGAGGGATTATTAGAAAGTTTGTTAGGATTTCATAAAGAACTATGTGATATAGTAGAGGGCAATGAGGTTGAAATCGTTGATTACGGAATGATTGACACAAATGCCAAAGGTTTTGAGGTTTTACAGAAAATGAAGGGTGATAATCTCGATCTGATTTTCTGTAATATGGTTACATACGCTACATCATCGGTTTTCGCACCAATAATCCAAGGTATGGATGTCCCTATTGTTATGGTAGGTTTACAACCGCTTGCTGCTATGGATTATGATAATGCTTGTACATTTATGCAGTTACAGAATGATAGCGTTTGTGCTATGCCTGAATTTTCATGTGCGGCTGAACGTCTCGGAAAGAAATACGCAGATGTCATCATTGGCCGTCTTAACGATGATGATAAGGCATACGGAAAGATTAAAGAATGGTGCGAAATAGCAAAGGTTTTACATAGCCTTAAGGGGGCAAGAGTGGGCCTTGTAGGTCATGTTATGGAAGCTATGTATGATATGCATACCGACCCTACTGCAATAACATCTGCGTTTGGAATTCATGTTCCGTTATTAGAGATAGATGACATTGTTGAATTTTATAATACGGCTGAGGATTCGGACATCAAAATTAAAAGGGATATGTTTAAAGAGATTTTCGATATGCCCGAACCGCGTCAAGACCCGCTGACAATTAAGGTTACGGACGAAGATCTTGAGTCTGCCGCAAGGGCAGCAGTAGCTCTTGATAAATTTGTTGAAGCTAACAACCTGACCGGACTAGCATATTACTATGAGGGTAAGGACGGCTCTGCACAGCAAAAGGTTGTAAGTTCGTTTATATTAGGAAATTCTGTTCTTAATGCGCAAGGTATACCTATGTGCGGTGAGTTTGATATAAAAACTTGTATCGCCATGTTGATTATGGATAGATTGAATATTGGCGGAAGTTTTGCCGAATTGCATCCTTTTGATTTCAACGAAGATTATATTCTTGTTGGCCACGATGGACCACACCATATAGCCATTGCTGACGGCAAACCCAGTGTGCGCAGTTTGAAAAAATATCACGGCAAACGCGGTAGCGGTGCTTCGGTTGAGTTTAAAATTAAAGAAGGACCTTTTACTATGCTTGGTATTACCCAAAAAAGCAATGGTTCATTTAAGTTTGTAATAGGTGAGGGTCAATCTATTAAGGGCGCTATTCCGCCAACAGGAAATACAAATACCCGTGCTAAATTTGAGCCTAATACTTGCGATTTTATTACAGCATGGATTAAAGAAGGAGCTACACATCACCTTGCTATTGGTGTAGGCCATCATGCCGAAACTATAAAGAAAATTGGTGAAGTTTTGGGAGTAGAAACTGTAATAGTTAAAGCATAAATAGGTTGTGAAATATGAGTGATTTTAAAAATATAACATTGGAAATCAGTCTTAAGCCATTTTATGAAACCACAACAGAATATATAGAATCTGTGTGCCGTAAAGCATTTGAGTTATGGACACCGCTTTTGAAAGAAACTGATTGTGTCTCGATAATGCTGTGGTCTTCTGACGGCTCGGAAATCCTTGAATATACAGGTAATCTTGACGATGAATTCGAATGGGCTAAATATTTAGGAAATGCAAATCTTAATCCAAATAAAAAACCTGAAACTGATGTAGGAGATTTTACATCTGTAACACTTTACCGTCAAGATGCACCTAAAATGACATACGGAATTTTAAAAGAGATAGTCCGCACTTTCAAGCAAGTTGGAACAGAAATTACGGGAAAAACCGTTAAGGTTGGTACAATATTTGACCCGGGTCCTGAATTTGCTAAATCTGACTTTAAATATAACAGACACAGGGAAATTTTGTTCGGTAATACGATGGGTGATAAGAGTTTTGTGTGCTGTTACAGTACACTTAATGAAGACAATCATTCTTATGCCGCTTTTCCGAACGGTATTCCATGTGGACTACCGTTTGGAACGTTTTTTGGAAGACAATCACAAGCTTTTTTGAGCGACTTGGGATTTGATTATATCTGGTTTTCTAACGGTTTCGGTTTCGGAAGCGAGGGATGGGGTACTACGGGTGCAACGTTTAACGGTGAAGAATTTTTGCCTGAAAATATGCAACCATCTGTGGAACGCCTTTTGGATTTTTGGAAATTGTTTAGAAAAGAATGTGATTTCCCTATACAAACAAGAGGTACAAACCTAATGGTTGGTATTGACCTTGCTCGTGATGCTGTAAATCTCAAACAAATTTATGAGGGTGGATTTGATTTGCTTCCGCCACCAAATTCACCTTGGGCAGCGCTTGATGGCGACTTTGGATTGGAGATTGCAGGATATATGTCAAGGGTTTGTGAGTTGCCGGAGGATGACTATCTTTTTCGTTATTACATAAGCGACCCTTGGTGGATGAATGTTCCTTGGCGTGACCGTTATGAAGGTCAGCCTCACGACCTTTATTTACCGTTGTCGGTTGCCCGTATTGACAAAAACGGCAAAGTTCAAATGCCTACATGCCTCAATTTGATGTCTATTGATACTTCATCAGGTGAAATACCTTCATATCTTCCAAGTGAGATAACACCACACTTGTTAAACGCGTTAAACAGCGCACCTGATGAGGCGTCTCCGTTTGTATGGGTATATCCGTTTTCTGAATATAATACGTCAAGCGCAGTCAGACCTGAAAAGCCATTCTTTGAGGATTGGTTTATTAGAAACGCAATAAATAATGGATTTCCGTTAAGCACAATAGTTTCGACCGATATTTTTGCAGAAACTAAGAATTGGTCTGTGTATAAAGGCAGTGTGTTAGTTTCGCCTGTTCCTGATAAAAACAGTGGATGGGAAAATGCAATTATAACCCATATTCAAAACGGCGGTAAGGTTTTGCTTTACGGCAACTTAGAGGATGCAAGTCAAGAAATGCTTGAACTTATCGGCGTTGAAAGAAAAACCGCCTTGGATGGCGAACTGTCTTTGACACTGTTTACCGATAGTGATATGGTTGAAAACGGTGTATATTCAAATTGTGTATTAGTTGACCCGATGATTTCAGACGGTGGGATAGATGCTGTTTTGTCATCTGAAAGCAATGCCGATTTAGAGGTGCTTGCAAAAGTTTCAAATGGAAGCGAAGAACGAATTCTTTCAGTTTCTCGCACATTTGATAAAGGTCAGTTGATTTGGCTTAGGGGTATAAATTGCAGTCGTTTTGTTAAGGGCAGTTATCTATTAAAACCTGATAACCCTCTTGAATATTTCCCGATAGAAATTTTGATGCGTACAGCAGTAAGTCGATTTGGTTGGAAGCTTTATTTTGAAAAATATGATATTACTTCAAAATCGCCTGTTATTATGCTTCACCGCCATGATAACGCAATGTATTTCTCCGGTTATGCACCTGATACGACAGTTTCAGTCAAAATGAAAACACCGTTGGGAGCACCAATATTATTGTGTGATGAAACTATTTATGAAAATGGTTTTGTTCATTATAATATGCCACGTTCTTGGCGAAAGGAATGTCGTGTTTTTGTCGAACAAGAGGAAAATTCTATTATTTCTTGCAGAGAAATGCCCGCTGTAAGCAACTTAGTGGAACGCCGAGTTAAGGTAGGAGGCCTCAAAAACGCAACTGTGTATGTATTACCTAAAAACGGTTATGAAAATAAAACCCTTACACAGCTTGACCATTGTTTTCCTTATGATAAAACAAGAGATGTTGAGCAAAAAATAGTTGATACACCGTATGGTGTTGCAATAAAACTTGAAAATGTTACAGGTGTTTTAACTATATCAGACCGAATAGAAGGTGTATAGCAATGATAGGCTTTGATATTTATCCAAACGCTTGCAGAAATGTATTTACTGCAAGTTATGATGACGGAACTA
>CAKSGP010000097.1 GCA_934454745.1 uncultured Clostridia bacterium | reverse complement strand
TCTCAAAGCAGCCATAAATTTGTCTTGCTGCGCAATCCAAATAGCGACTTTCCCTGCGGGAAAGATCGGTGTTTTCTTCCCCGCCTCCCCTACTTCCTTGGCTTGCGCCGCTCTCAAACTGAATTTATAACTCTTTTTTTAAGTTTTTGCCCCGCTTTTTTCAAAAAGCGGGAAAGTTTTCGCTTGCGGGGCGTCGAAGGCGCCGCCCCCTACAAGGTTGCGCGAAGCTTTCGCAGAAACTTTTAAAAAAGCTTTCCGGCTACGCAGAGACCAAATAATTTATTTTTTTGAAACTTCTTTTGGTTCTTTTCTTTCAAGAAAAGAACCGGGAAAGCTCTCCGGCGGCGAGGGCTTTCATGTTGGCGACAAGCCCGTCGGCCGAGATCTTCTCGCGTTCCTTCGGAATATCCGGCACCTCGTACATGAGCGGTCCGTCGTAGCCGACTCCCTCAAGCACCGAAAGTATTCCCGCCCAGTTGTTAAGCCCGTCGCCCGGCAGGCGGTGACGCTCGTCAACAAAATCATAATCGGAAATGTGCAGTGTGCGGATCTTTATGCCCGACGCGGCAAGCGCGGACAGAAAAGCAACATTTTCTTCTATGAGCGAGTGGTTGGTGTCAAACACAATGTCAGCCCCCGTGCCTTTTATGAGGTCGATCATCTCGCCCGAACGGTTGCAAAGACAGGTGCGCGGCAGATTTTCAACCGCAAGCGCCATTCCCGCCGCATCCGCAGCCTCGCGGAGCATGATTATTCCCTCGCGACTGCGCGCAAGCCTTGACGGTCTGTCCTCGTCCGTAATCGGCTCGCTTGACGGATGAAGCACCGCAACCCTGAAGCCCGCACGCCCTGCGGCGGCTATGAGCTTTTTGTTGGTGTCAAGTATCAGCTCCCTCTGCCCGTCGTCGGCGGAGGATATGTCAAGCTTCCGCGAGAAAGGCAGATGTATCGACCAGAGCCCGATCCCGATCTCCTTTGCCGCCGCCGCGTATTCCTCGGCGCGCTCGGGAAAATTCATCTTGTTCATGTATGTATCGAAGTTAAAGGAAAATTCAACGCAGTCAATGCCCGCGTCATGCAGAGTTTTGAGCGCTTCGTATTCTGCGGAATGCGTGAAGCAAAGGGACGTGCCTCTCTTGAGTTTTTGTGCGTAAGTCATTTTTTACCTCCGGTTGGATCTGTATTTGTATTTTGTATTTTAAATTTTGTATTTTGAATTTTAAATTTTAATTGCTGCTTTTACATTTTTTGCCGTAATTTTTATTATTTCAGCCTTTGGTTTATTTTCGGCTTCTTTCCCTGAAAAAATCCGTCCTGAAAAAGCCCGACGGAGCGGGGGATCTTTTTTGTCCCCCGCAGCAGAAAATTTTAAAATTAAAACCGTGTACGCGCTCAGTCAAGCAGCGCCAGAATCTCGGACTTCGGACGGAACCCGGTCGAGCGCGCAACTACTTCCCCGCCTTTGACTATGAGAAGCGTCGGTATGCTCATGACCGAAAAGCGTTTGGCAAGCTCGCGCCCGCCGTCGCTGTCAACGTCGACCTTGCAGACCTTCAGCACGCCCGCTTTTTCGTCTGCGATTTCATCAATGATCGGAGTCAGCATACGGCACGGACCGCACCACTTCGCAAAAAAATCCACAATGACCGGGATCTCTGACGAAAGAACCTCGGATTCAAAATCCTTGTCTGTAATCATAATGCTCATTTTTGTTTCTCCTTTGTTTTTTGCCCGAAGCTTTTTCCTGCATTTAAATTTAACAGTATTTAACAGCATTTAACAGCTTCGGAATCTTCATATTTATTATATCACAAAAAACGGCAAAGTAAATATAATTAAGTAAAATTAATAATAAAACAAATCAGGACGCACTTTTCCCCGCGTTGTTGTCAATGTTTTGCAAAAGTGATCGTCAAAACTATTGCAAACTTTGCGCATATATGCTATAATATTTATCAGATAACGAACCTCCCCCCGACAGAAGTTTGCAAACGATGTTTTTTTGCCAAGTCGTGTGAGATATTCGACTTGACAAAAGCATATGCGCACAAAATGTTGGGATTTTCCGGGAACTTTTGTGCGCATTTTTGCTTATTTTTAAATTTTATAAATACTATTCTGGAGGTATCGGCCTATGAGGGAATAGTGGAAAGGGTTCTTTTATCGAAAGATATCAGATGTCCGAAAAAGCTGTTATTGGAGGAAATTCTTCAATAAAATTAAATGAGATATTTGATTAAGGAGACTTTTTTATGAAAAAGGCAATATTTTTTGTTTTTTTGGTTGCAAGCATACTTTTAACGGGGTGCAATAAGTTAAAAGATAATAAAGAAACCGAGAGCGGCTCAGACATTCAGACATCTGAAACGAATGACACATCGGGGGGAGAGCCGAGCGTCCGAAAATATCAGCCTTACACTGTATATTTAGGCGATACGCAGTCAAACTTTGACCGCTATGATCTTCTTGAAGATACTACGAAAATATATGCGGTACATGATATCAAAGAAGAAAATGTGGGAAATACAGTGATTGATCTTATGAATCAAAGCGTTGAAGCACAATATAAAGCTTCAAGATCAATTATCGGCTGGCGCACATCTCTTAGCAGAAGATTTCTTACCAAATACGGATCGGTTATGCTTGATGCTTCAAGCGGTCAGGTTGTCGAATTAAGCTTTAAAGTTTCCAAGATAATCGATACCGATCCGAATCTGGAGAAAAAGACAAAAGACGAATGCTATGAAATAGCATTGAAATACATGAAGCATTTCGGATTTGAACCGGATCTGAACGATTATGAATTAGAAAAGTCAGAGTTGGAGACAATCGGTGAGGGAACTGATTTTTGTCATCGCCTGTATAGCTTTTACTTCCAAAAATATATAGACGGAGTAAAAACGACCGATTTTTGTACTATTGGCATTTCGGAATACGGTAGTTTACTGACTTATAACAGAGGGGACAATATAGAAAATGAAATTATAAAAAATCTGTCGGTCGACTATATAAAGGCTAAAAATACAGCACTCAGATATGCCAAAGATATATGCCGTAAGATCGGCGGCAATGATGCCGAGTATTTCTTGCATGATCCGGTAATGATGATGCTTGATCAGTCAAATTATGCACTTTCGTACGCTTTTGATATTACATACTACAAAGGTGGACGTCAAAACGGCGAAAAAGTCCAAACCGGTATTCAGATATATGTGCCGATCTCATAATCGGCACCTCATGCTTTCGATCACAGTATCAGCCGCGGGCAATGATCTGTAGCTTTGCCGGTTACACAAAATAAAAAAGAATAGAATATTGTGTGAACAATCCCATTTCATTTGTAGACCCCGATGGTAATATGCCGAAATGGGCAATTGGTGCTCTGGCAATTGCAGGAGGTGCATTAATGGCGGCTATTGTTGTTGCTGCCTTGCCTGCAGCAGCATGCTTTGCCGGTGCTGTGGCGGTTGCTTACTTGGGTACCACTGCTGCTGCAGTGGCAACTACTACCATGTATGTTGTCGGCGTTGCTACAGCTGTTACTGCTGGAGCATATATGGCTGATTCATTTTACAGTGCTCAAACCGGTGAAACTGTCTTGCTTGATGCCATGAATGGAAATGAAACATTGTATCAAGTTGGTGCTATGGCTTCTTCGGTAGCAACTGCTGGTATATTTTATATGTCTTCACAAGGCTATACATATGGAGTTTGCTTTGTGGCTGGAACATTGATAATCACAGAAAATGGTAGCATGCCAATTGAGGAAATATATGTTGGTGCTAAAGTATACGCATACAATCCAGATACCGGAGAAACGGCACTTAAAGAAGTTGTCAATACATTTATTAATGAGTCGACTGAATTAGTTCATATCACTGTTAATGGTGAAAGGATTACTACAACTCCCAAACACCCCTTTTATGTTCCGCAAAAAGGATGGACGGACGCAATTAAACTGCGTTCAGGTGATATGTTGCAACTATTAAACGGCGACTTTGTCATCATTGAAAAAATACAGTATGAGTTACTTGATAATCCTATAGCAGTTTACAATTTCGAGGTTGATGACTTTCATACTTATTTCGTTACGAGCAGTAGCATCTTGGTGCATAATGCTAACTGTGGAAACTCTTCTGGAACAAATAAGGAAACAAAGGCGATTGCCAAACAATTAGGTTATTCAAAGGTAAATGGTGCACAATCTCATAGTAAAGCTGTTTACTATAACCCCAAAGCCCCCATAGGTATGCGCTATATAAGTTATGATCAGACCTCTCACAATGGCGGATTTTGGAAAGCAGCTTCCAGTGTAGCGAATTTAGCTAGTAAGCACACTCGAACAGGAACATTCACATGGGATTTATCACAACGAATAGGAGACTAACTGCCATGAGGATATGGAATAAGAAACACTATTATCGCATATCTAAATATGATCCCCAATTTCGTATAAATGGTGTTTTCACAAAAAACGAGTGGACATCTATTTATGACGTGGGCAATATTTTTGAAGGAACTAAGTTTACTATGAACGAATACCTTATAGTAGAGAAAAATTACCTTCTCGCAATAGAAAAAATAATGGATAACACACACACCAAATCATTAACAATCAGCAAATTAGAAGACTACCAAGGTCATTGCAACTATAGAAAAGGACAACGTTTACATCAGAAGAAAGATATTTTATCAGTTGTTCGTGATTGTTTACGCGAAAAGTATTGGTGTGAACTTCGTTCTCGTTCGCTTGCTATTTATTTTGGCTATGAATATTATGTATATGTTAGATGTGCTCTAAGCTATTCAGAAATTATTGAGGAAACATCGTGTGTTAATCTTTTCGTTGAAAAAGATAAGAGACCTTGAATGGATGATCTTAGGCAACCGCTGAGCAAGTGGCTTGCAGGGGACGCCATACTAAAGAAAATTGGCACAAAAGCATGGGATAAGGAAGACTCCCATGTGTAAGAGAAATTGATTCCATAGGCGACCGAGGGGGGATTTTTATATAATCCTAGGAGAAGTGAAAAAATGAGTAAAAGAATAATATGCTCTGTCATGGTTATGGCGACGGTATTGGTATTCCTCGCGGGGTGCGGCGGGACTTCCGCCGAAAAATTCGGCTTTTCGTTTTTGCTTGAGACCGGGCAGTCGGAGCTTGTCAAGGGGGCGAGGATAGGAATTTCCGTGGTTCTTACGAACGATTCCGACAAAAAGTACACTTACACCGGTGCGGAAAGCGATTTCCGGGCGAATGTGAAGCTGTACTGCGACAACGGCGGCGCGGAATACGAGATCGCGCCCGAGGCGATCCCGTCGACAGACGACGTCGGAAAGCACACGGTCGGCGCTCACGAGAGCCGGTCGTTTACGTTTTATTTTGTGATACCCGGCGACGCGCCGAGCGGCAGCTACAATCTGAAGGTCAGCTACGGGCAATCGGTCGAAACCTATTCCGGAATCTTTACTCTCTCTGCCAGCCTTTTGTAAAAGGCTGGGCGCCTACTTTTTTGAAATGAAAGCAGTTTTCAGCCAAAGGCTGAAAACCAAAGAACTTTCATAAAATAATTTATTTAGTTTACGAACAGACGGAAAGAGCAAAAAACTTTGCCCAAACCCGTAGGGGGCGGCACCTTTGACGCCCCGCAAGCAAGAGATTTTTGCAAACAAACCGAACAGCAAACATTTTAAGCTTCACTTTTCTATTTATAATTCAATTGCTTTCGCGGGGGAGAAACCATCTCAAAACAGCCATAGATTTGTTTTTGCTTCGCTTCGGGGGAGAGAACCATCTCAAAGCAGCCATAAATTTGTCTTGCTTCGCAATCCAAATAGCGACTTTCCCTACGGGAAAGATCGGTGTTTCTCTCCCCCGAACCCCTACACTCCTTGGCTGGCGCCACTTCAAAATATAATATTAAGTTAGAGCCCCACACGAAAGGACTCCACACAAACAAATAGACCGGCAACCAAATGATGTTCGCACTGAATTATATGGCTGTTCGCTGAAGTCCAAAATTTTCGCTGTCCCATTTCGTTTTCGCGCGGAGCCTGCGGAGCGCTCTAACTTAAGGGCGGGGGGTGGGTTAAGATATCGGATTTGATGTGAAGAAAG
>CAKSGP010000096.1 GCA_934454745.1 uncultured Clostridia bacterium | reverse complement strand
GTGATACGCTAAATCCCGATTCGGTGATGCCGTCGCTCATCATAAGTATCACATCTCCCTCCTTAAGGGCAACACTCTTTTTATCAAGACGGATATCCGATAAAATTCCTGCAGGAACAGATGATGATGCAATGGTTTTAATATCGCCACCGTTAAGCATTAAAGTCTGGGCACTGCCTATTTTATACATATGTGCCTCGGCAGTATATAAATCAATACACAAAAGGTCAATGGTTGAATATATTTCGTTTTCCATATTAAGGCACATTGAGGAGTTTAGAATTCCAAGTGCAGTCTTAACACCAAAGCCTGCCTGTAAAAAGCTTGTAAGGAGCCGACACACAGCACCGCTTTCATACTGTGCCTCGCTTCCGCTTCCCATTCCGTCAGCTATTATGCAGTAGAATTTTGCACAACCTACGCTAAAGGCGGTAACGCTGTCGCCGTTTACGCCGTAACCCTCACGGGGGAGCTGTAATATGGCTTTTTCTATTTCATACACAGCACCTGATGAATATTTTGACAGTCCCTGTTCCGTTTTTTCATAGCTCATTGCCCTGCCTAATACATCGGATATTACACCCTCTGTAACCGAATGTGACACAGCAGGCGGAAGTCTTAGGTATACCTCACATAATCCGCTTGTGCTCTCTATTGCACTTATTTCATAGGGGATTATCCCAGCCTTGTCAAGTCCGTTTACAATACGTTCCTCGTCCTCCTCCATAAAGGAAAATCCCTCGCCAACATCCTCTGCCATTCCCAAAAACAGCTTATTAAGCTCATTATACTGCATTGATATCAGGTTTCGTGTGGTTACCGCATCAGAGCGACGCAGAACGTCCCTTTTATACAGCTCATACACGTGATTTATTTCGTTTATAAATTCCTCCGTATTCTCACATTTTGCCCCGAACTGCTGGGGAACATTATCAGCCGTAAGCTTGCCCGAATGTTCGATTATGCCGATTAGCTCAAGCATATTTTTATATGTTTTGCGGAAATCCGTCTGCCAGCATTTACCGCACATTTTACAGTTATCGCAAACACGATCGGCGGTTTCGTCAAGGATTACGCCGATATCGTCAGAGTATTTTTTAAGCCGTCCTTCAGTCATTGCGAAAAAGCACTCGTGGAGGCTGGAGAATGCTTCTGCCGTTTTTGATAATCGCATTGAAAGATATTCACGCATACGGTTTGTGGGGTTTACTGACTCCACCTCCATTGATTTTGCAAAAAAGCTACGCATATATCCGATTATGGTTTTTGGTGTTATAAGAAACAGCACACCGCCGATTAGTGCATTTAACGAACCTGCACCTATATCGTAGGCGGTTTGTGCATATATAAGCATTACAGACATTGCACATATATAGCCAATAAAACAGCCTATCCGCCTGTATGCGTTCATAAAGCTTGCAAATAATGCACCGAAGCCGTAAACGCCCATCATTATAACTGCTCCCGACTCTGACATTGAGGACATAAACCCGATACAAAGTCCTGTGCAGGCGGCAGTGGATATGGAGGTATTAAGTGCTGTAACAAGCAAAATATATGATGCTAAAATGTGGGTAAGGCTTATTCCGTAGCCGCCGATTCCATAAAGCCCCGAAAGCACCACTCCGACGGTTATGGCAAAGCTTATGTACTCCTCTGAGGTCATACCATGTCTGCGGTGGAAATCCTCTGTCACCTCTCTTGCCTTTTTAAATATTATGTACATAAGCGAGGAGGTTATAGCCTCGGTAAAAAGCAGGAGCAAGTCAAATAGACCGTTAAAGGCTGCAAAGAGCATTACTCCTCCGCCGGCTATAACCGATGCTCCTACGGCTATTGAATTAGTTATGGTATTCTCCTTTTTCCATAATTTGCAAAATAGCCAATAGGCAGTAAGTATAATAAGATATTTGGGGATTTGGCTAAAGCCTAAAGAGCTTGTCCCTATGCCTATAAGGGACGCACATATCCCTATGTATGCAATACGCTTATCGTAGGCCGCCGCAAAAAACGCCGCCGCAAAGGGTGATGTTCCCATAACCTCCGAACGTGAACAAAGAATAATGAGCAAGGTAGGGATCAGGTCCGAAAGTATGGGTTTTCTTAAAGGCGTCCTTTGCGGTAACATATTGATTTGTTTCATCGCTTGTTTTTCCTTTCATATGAAGTTTCTTTAGATCATACAGATTATAGCAGATGAAACAGTTATAATTTGTCGCAAAGGGTTGTCGAATATACATAATCGTCCGACAAATTTTGCAGTAGGTGTAAAAACACATTTGTCCGCTTTTGGGATTTTTTGTCCGCTACATTTTCGGCTCCTTGTGTTAAAATAGAAAAAAGGAGGCTGAAATGGACACTAAATTTGAATACTATACCGGGACAGAGTACAAGGATTTTGCAATAATCCCAAAATGCCTGTTTACAGATCCAAGATTTAAGAAGCTATCATACGGAGCGATACTTCTCTATGCACTGTTACTTGACAGAATGAGCCTGTCTCAAAAAAACGGCTGGGTTGGCAAGGATAACAGAACGTACATATATTTTACAGTTGAAAATGTAATGGACACCCTTAATGTCAGCAAGACAAAAAGTATTTCGCTTTTTAAGGAGCTTGAGGAAACGGGACTTATTTATAAAGAAAATCAGGGTTTGTGCAAGCCTGCACGCATATATGTTATGGACTGCACAAGACCAAAAGGGTGTGGAAAAAGTGTGGAAAACTCCGTGGAAAACTCTGTGGAAAACTTTTTCCACTAATTTGGGTGGACTCCCAGAAGTCCAAAATACAGACCTCCGGAGGTTTGTTTTTTAAACCTCCGGAGGTCCATATTCCGTACCCTAACTATACTAATATAAAATAAACATATATAAATATATAGATATTATCTATACTGATACTGCCACGCTAAGGCGTGGATTTTGGATTGATGTATTTATTTATGATAACAAAGGATTTTGATGAATAATAAAAGAGGCTACTGTGTTAAGTCAACCAACCATTGACATATTCCCTAATAAGTGATATAATGTAGAATGGAAAATTATATGAAGTGAGATTTTAATTATGATTATACCGAACAGTGCGGTACGTCTTTTAGATGATGCCGTAATAAAATACAATGACAAGATTGCTATAAGCGATGAAAATGAACAATTGAGCTTTTCTATACTACAAAAACTCGGACATTCCATTGCGACTGCATTGCTAAAGACAGGCGACGACGGGTATATGCCCGAGCCTGTTATGGTGTTTCTCCCCAAAAGCGTAAAGTGTATCGCATCATTTATGGGTGCGATGTATTCAGGAAACCCGTATGTGCCTATTGCATATGATATGCCATCAGGCAGAATACAGAAAATCGTAGACTTACTTGAAGGCAGAGGTCACATTATAACAGATGAGGCGGGTATGGAAATCGTAAAATCAATGTCTATCCCCCAAACAATGCATGTGCATATATATAATGATATTATAAATACAACGCCTGATGTTGATTTAATCTTTAAGGCACTTGACGGGGTTTGCGATACGGATCCCATTTATATAATGTTTACAAGCGGATCAACAGGCGAGCCTAAAGGCGTTACAGTACCCCACAGAGGTGTTGTTGACTACGCATTATGGGTTCGGAAAACCTTTGGGATTGACCATACATCAAAGCTTGGCAATCAGGCACCCTTCTATTTTGATAATTCAATTTTTGATATATATTCTATGCTTTTAACAGGGGCTGAAATGAACATAATCCCTGAAACGCTGTTTATGTTCCCCTCAAAACTGCCTGAATATATACGTGATAATGATATAACAACTATTTTCTGGGTACCCACGGTTATGATTAACGTGGCAAACTCAGGTGCATTATCGGAAATCACAATGCCGAAGCTTAAAACAGTAGCATTCTGCGGTGAGGTTATGCCAAATACACAGCTTAATATATGGCGTAAAAACCATCCTGATGCTGTTTATGCAAACCTATACGGGCCTACGGAAATAAGCGACGTATGCACATACTATATTGTAGACCGTGAATTTAAGGACTCTGACCCCTTACCTATCGGCAGAGCTTGTGAGAATATGCGGATTATAATACTCAATTCCGAAAACAAGCTTGCAAAGCCTAATGAACAGGGGGAGCTGTGCGTTATAGGTACAGGCGTATCCTTAGGGTACTGGAATAAGCCTGATATTTCGGACAAGGTGTTCGTGCAAAACCCTGCAAACCCATTTTATGAGGAGCGTATCTACCGCACAGGCGACCTTGCATATATAACAGATGATGGACTTATTATGTATGACGGACGTATGGATAATCAGGTTAAGGTTAAGGGTAACAGAATAGAGCTTGGGGAAATCGAATGTGCGGCAATGTGCGTCTCAGGCGTCAAAGGTGCTTGTGCAGTACATGATAGTGAAAATGACCGTATTGTAATGTTTGTTGAGAGTTGTGAGGCACTTGTACTGCGTAAGTTCAATAACGAGCTAAAGCAGTATATACCAAAATATATGCTCCCATCAAAGCTTGTAGTCATGGATAAATTCCCTCATACTGCAAACGATAAAATTGACCGTGTTACGCTTAAAAAATCGTTGACGGACTAAAATGGAGACAATTATGGACAGACTATATACATCAGCGGCAGAGCTTTTAGACTTTGCCGCCCAAAGCTACGGCGGGAAAATCGCATTTTCCGATGCCTATGGCGAGATTTCATTTTCTGATTTACAAACAAAATCGCGGACACTTGCCACAAATCTTATGGCACAAGTAATAACAGGCAGGACACTGCCGATTATGGTATATCTCCCAAAGAGCATAAACTCAATAGTTTCATTTATGGGCAGTATGTACGCAGGCAGTCCCTACGTTCCTATGGACTATGCCGTACCAACTGCAAGATTTACCGCAACTGCTAAAAATCTTTGCCCCACGGCTGTTATAACAGATGATGAGGGCAGAGATAAGCTAAAAGACACAGGTATTGATATTCCCATACTCTTATACAGTGACCTTATACAAGGGGAGCCTGACAATTCCGCTATTGATAAAACCCTAAACACTGCAACAGACCTCGATGCAGCATATATAATGTACACAAGCGGATCAACAGGCACTCCTAAGGGCGTTACGATTTCACACCGTGCAGTACTTGACTACACCAAATGGCTGACAGATACATTCCCCATAGAGCAGAACAGCATAATAGGAATGCAGAGTGCCTTTCACTTTGATAATTCGGTGTTTGATATGTTTGCAACACTTTATACAGGCTGTAAGACGGTTATAATCCCCGAGGTGCTTTTTATGTATCCGGAAAAGCTATTTGATTTCCTTGAGGAGGAGAGTATATCCATTATATTCTGGGTGCCGACGGTTATGATAAGCGTTGCAAATTCAGGGATATTAAGCCAAAAAAAGCTTTCAAAGCTAAAGCTGATACTTTTTGCAGGGGAGGTTATGCCAATCCGTCAGCTTAATCTGTGGATTGAGAATTACCCCGATTGTGCGTTCGTTAATATGTACGGACCCACAGAATCAACGGATATCGTGCTTTACTACGTAGTCGACCGTAAATTTTCACCGGGCGAAACCTTACCTATCGGAATACCCTGTGCTAATATGAAAGCGCTTATATTTAACAGTGACGGCAAGCTCTGCAACACAAACGAGCAGGGAGAACTGTATATAGGTGGAACAGGAATTGCATCAGGCTACTGGAATTCTCCTGAGATTACTAAGAAAGCCTTTGTACAAAATCCCTTAAATAACAAGTATCGTGACAGGCTCTACCGCACAGGTGATCTTGTATATAAAGCAGATGACGGAAACATTATGTTTATAGGCAGGGCAGACAGTCAGATTAAGCTTCGCGGTAACCGTATTGAGCTTGGTGATATTGAGGCGGCATCAGCGTCTATGGACGGGATTAAAAACTGCTGTTCTATGTTCTCAGCCGAAACTGAGGAAATTTATCTGTTCTTAGAAACGGATACGGAGATTATACAGCGTAAGTTTAATATGGCACTTAAAAAAGTGTTACCATCATATATGATTCCTCAAAAAATCATATCAATGCCATCTTTCCCCCATACACCAAGCGGGAAGATTGACAGACAGCTATTAAAAAAGAAATATAT
>CAKSGP010000095.1 GCA_934454745.1 uncultured Clostridia bacterium | reverse complement strand
TAAATATACCATCGACGATTCAGGCGGAGTAATAAATCTCCGATACAGTCTGTGCGGTATAGAGAATGATATGGAAGTAATAATAAATTGACAGGTAGAGGAATATGAAAAAAATATTAGCATTAATACTGACACTTGTTATAGTTCCGCAATCATATGTGTTTGCGGCAGCAACCGAGAAAAAGGAAATACAGACAAGCGTTGAATATCAGGCCTTTGAGCTTGTTGCAGGATACATTGCCGAAAAGTATATTGATGATTCATATACAGCAGAGGATATAATGATGATGGGTATTTCCAAATACCTTGAGGAAAACGGCAATGAAGCCATTACAGAGCTTTTAAAGAATGCTGTACACGCTCTTGACGATTATTCGGAATTTTTTACAAAAGACGAATATAAAGAGTATATGAACTCTATAAACAGAACATTCTATGGTCTTGGTGTTACCCTCCAGCAGACAGGGGAGTACGTTGAGATAACGGAGTTCGTTGAGGAGGGCGGTCTTGCCCAACAGAGTGGATTTATGCTAGGCGACAGGTTTGTAGAGGTTGACGGCACAAACGTTGTAGGTATGAGTGTAAGCGAGGTAAGAAACCTTGTAGTAGGTGAGCTTGGTACAACTGTTAATATAACGGTTTTGCGTAATGGTGAGCTGGTATCTCTTGTAGGAACAAGGACGGCTGTTAACACTGCCACTGTTTCAGGTACTATCCTTGAGGGCAATATAGGCTATATAAAAATAGTATCATTTGCAAACAATACTGCATCAGAGTTTAAATTGATAGCAGATTCCTTTAAGAATAGGGGTGTAACAAAACTGATACTTGATTTAAGAGATAACGGAGGCGGAGTTGTAACGAGTGCTGTTGATATAGCAAAGGAGCTTATCCCGAAGGGTAAAATCATTGATGTAAAATACCGTGATGCATCAATGAACTATACATTCAAATCAACACTTGACACAGCTCCCTTTGAGATAGTAACGCTTGTAAACAAAAATACGGCATCATCCTCTGAAATCCTTGCAAGTGCCATTCAGGATTCCGGTGCAGGAATACTAATGGGTACTGATACATACGGAAAAGCAGTAATTCAAAGCCCATACTATCTTAATAACGGTATGGTTTTAAAACTGACCGTGGGCAGTTATGTAACAAGAAACGGCCGTGAAATAAATAAGGTCGGACTTACTCCTGATAAAGTAGTGGAAAACGGTAAAAAGAAAATTGATACAAGTACATATACAAAGTTCGATTTTCTGACTCCTGTTTCCCTTGGCGGCAGCGGACAGAACGTAACAGCTGCAAAAGAACGTCTTTCCGTTATGAACTACTACTCAGGAAATCTCGGAAATGACGTGTTTAACACGGATTTAAGAGATGCGGTTGCAAAGTTCCAGAAAGACAATTCTATGACAGATTCGGGTGTTATTGATGTCCCCACTCAAATTAAGCTTAAAGAAGTGTTTGAGAATATCGACACTGTTGTAGACCTACAAATTCGTCAGGCATACAAATATTTCGGCGGAAATCCCGATAATGTATTTAAAGATTAACATATAATTAAGGGGGCTGTTGCTATGCACATCCACCTTAATTATGTTATTCTATATACTACACTGGGCCGTCCGCCTGTATCGTAGTTCATTTCCGACTCGGCAATTCCCAATTCTGTAAGATATGTCATATATCTCCTCACAGTAACACTTGTAAGCCCTGTTTTTTCTGCAATATCCTCGCCTGTCATCCATTCATTTTTACACAGCTTCTCTTTAATAAGAGAAAGTGTCTTTTTCTGTATCCCTTTTGGGTATGGCTCCGTATTGCCTTTGCCCGATTGGGTAAATAGGGAATCTATACTTTTTTGATTTACTGTATTTAATGCTTCTAACGCGTCGGTCTGTGCTATAAATTTATCCAGTGCAAGCCTGAATCTCTCAAAGGTAAATGGCTTTACAAGATAATCTATAACCCCAAGCTGAATACTGTCCCGCAGTGCCTCACGCTCATTTGCTGCAGTAACCATAATGACGTCAGAATTTATTTTTTGCTCTCTTATACGCCGTAATGTTTCAAAGCCGTCCATATAGGGCATAAACACATCAAGGAAAATCAAATCAACATCATTATTAGCCAAATAATCCAAGGCACTCTTCCCGTCACTGCATTTTGCCGCAACATAAAAATCCTTATGACGGCTGACATACTGCTCATTTATCATTGCAACCATAGGATCATCATCTACAATCAGCACACTATACATTGTTATACTCCTTATCTGTTGTCTGTAAAACTTACGGAGAAGGTTGTCCCTGCCCCTTCCTGTGACTCAACGGTTATCTCTCCACCATTTTCCTCTACCATTTTCTTTACCTGATAAAGTCCTGTTCCTCTGCCTTCACCCTTTGTTGAAAAACCGTTTTCAAAAATACGATTTATGTTTTCGGACGAAATCCCTATTCCCGTGTCGCTTGTTGTTATAAGCAATGCACCGGGTTTGGAGTATATTCCGAACCGAAGCTCCTTTGCGGGATCATATCCGACACCTGGTGTATTCATAGCATCAAAAGCGTTGTCAATAAGGTTGCCTATAACTGTTACAAGCATTTCAGATGATAATGATAAATCTGCTTTTGAATATCGGCTTTCCTCTTTAAATACAAATCGGATATTAAGCTCAGATGCTCTTGCATTTTTGCCTATAAGTAAGGCAGCAATGGCAGGCTCGTCTACTGCAGACATTATCTTGCTTATTGAAGCTCTCTGCATAAGAGTAATGTTTTCAATATATTTTGTTGCATCATCATACATTCCCATCTGTATAAGACCGAGTATAACGTGGAGCTTGTTGGTAAAATCGTGATTATTTGCACGCATTGAATCCACCAAATAACGAGTACCTGCCAAATCCTCCATTAGCTTTGTATATTCGGCTCTGTTATGCAGAATTGCCACAGCACCAATAATTTCCTCATTCTCCCAAATCGGAATACTATCAATAAAGACATCAGCATTTTTAAGGCTATGGTCACGGATACTGAATTCTTTTTTACCGCTTTTTAGAATACTTGAAAGAAAAGTATCGTTGCATATATTCTTAAGGGGCTGTCCTGCAATATTTTCGATACTGTCACCGAGCATTGATGCTGCCGAACGATTTACAAACTGTACAACACAGTTACTGTCAATAGCAAGTATTCCTTCATTAAGTGACTCTAATATATTATCTCGTATTCTATACATTGCAGAAAACACATTCGGCTCATAACCATAAAGACTTTTCTTAACTGATGCGGAAAGTTCAGCCGATATTATAAGCTCGATAACGATTGCTATAAGCGTTATTATAAGGAATATAAGAAAAATCTGCATAGTTTCGGTTTTTATGTTGTCCATAAGCATAATTGCCATAACAAACCCTGCATAGTCACCCTTATCATCATAAACTGCGGCATAAGCTCTTCTTTGCCGTCCTGAGGGACCGTTATCATTTGCGGCATAGTATTCCTTATCATTAAATTCAGGAAATGTTCCGTCATATTGCGTATTAATCAAGCTGTGATTTGAATGGTAAAGCCGAACTCCGTCATTTCTTACTATGGAGATAACATCAATATTATCAAGAGTATTCTTTAAAGAATCAAGATATTCGGTAAGCATATATAAATCCGAATCATTGTAAATTTCATCAAGTAACGGTGATTTTGCAATGGTTTCTGCAGTGTTTTGCAAATTTTCATCACGCTTTTTTGTTTCGGATTTTATATTTATAGTTGTGCCGGATATACCCAAAAACAAAGCGAGGGAAATTATAAGCATTATTTGTGTAAAAAATATTTTTCTATATATATTTTCAGTATTACTCCCGTTTGCTTTTTTCATATTTAGCATAATTAGCTCCTTGCCTTATCTGATTTATAGGTATATTTTATCATATTAAATTTATCTATTCAAGTGAATTAACCCTTTTGAAAGTAAAAAAAATAGAATTTAAAAAAATATATTTTAATGTTTCAAAAAATTGATTTTAATTTGATACCGTGTTATGCTTATTTCGAAATAAAACAAAGGAGTGTTCAAAATATGAGTTCAATATTTGAAACCATTATGTTAATCTGTTTCGGTCTGTCCTGGCCGATAAATGTAATTAAGGCGTATCAGGCACGAACTGCAAAATCCACAAGCCTGCCCTTTATACTGCTTATTTTAGCCGGTTATGTTGCAGGTATTATAGCGAAGCTTATTACTCATCAGGTGAATTACGTTTTGCTTGTGTATCTTTTAAATCTTGCAATTGTGCTGTTAAATATCGTGGTATATTTCAGAAATGCTGTATTGGATAAAAAGGTTGAACTTTTAAATTAAAGGAGCTGATTGATATGATTACAAAAGGAAATATTATTGAAAAGTACAATGAATTAAATGGGCTTGCCCAAAAGAACGGTGTTGTTATTTTTGGCGGATACGAGGATAAAGACATTGCAATGTGCGAGCTAAAGCAAGCATTTTTCCCGGATACTGCGTTTTATAACAGGAGTATTGACGGCATCAGTATCGAAAATGCAAAGGAGCTGTACTTGCTCTGTATTGCTCCCCTCGTACCTGATACGATGCTGTTACATATAGGCATAGATGATTTAGGACTTTGTAGAGAAAACCCTGCCAGATTTGAAATGAAATATCGTGAACTCATATCAGAAATACGCAAAACAAATAAAAAATGCGATATAGCAATAATCGATTTTAAAAATACAGATTTATCCGCTGATATTGAATATCTTAATAAAAAGCTCAAATATATCGCAGATTCAGAAACTTGTACCTTTTGTGATATTTCTAATGGATACACACGTAGCTCATTACAGGCAAAAAAAGAAATTTCATTTATTTATAATCTTGGATTTATAAGCACAATGCAACGTAGGCATCCGATATATGATATGGCTGAAATAATGTTTTCTCGTAAGTGATTTAAAAGTCCCTTCCTCTTGATATTTGAGGATAGGGACTTTTAGCCTGATCAAGACTATGAATTGTACAAAAAAATCTGCCAACATTATATATTTTTGATATAAATTATAAAAAAATGAAGTGTCTGTGTCTATTTTTTCAAAAATACCTTGTAAAAATTTTTATCGGGAGGTATAATTATAATGAGGTATTTTTTTAAAAAATATTACCTCTAAAATATATAGATTAGGAAACAGACAATGCGTAAAACGAAAATAATATGTACTATCGGCCCGGCGTGTGACAATGAAAAAGTCCTTACGAAAATGTGCAAAAGCGGAATGAATGTTGCAAGGCTTAATTTTTCACACGGCGTACACTCGGAGCATAAAGAAAAAATTGATTTGGTAAAGAGGGTTCGCCAAAAGCTTAATTTGCCCATTGCAATAATGCTTGATACAAAGGGGCCGGAATACCGTATAAAAACCTTTGAAAATCATTCTATAGACTTAGCTGAAGGGGATAGCTTCACCTTTACCACAGAGGAGATTATAGGTAATCAGTCACGGGTATCTGTTAACTATAAGCATCTTACAGATGATTTATCAGTAGGGGATACTATTATGGTAAATAACGGACTTGTTCAGTTTATGGTTAATGAGATTTCGGATACGGAGGTTATGTGTACAGTAACCGCAGGCGGGAAAATATCTGACAGAAAGAGTATGAACTTCCCGAATAAGGTTCTTAAGCACGAATATCTTTCAGAGTATGATAAACAGGATTTGCTTTTTGGTATTGAAAATGATGTTGACTTTATCGCCGCATCATTTGTATCAACAAAAAGTGATGTTGCATCAATCCGTGACTTCTTAAACGCAAATGGTGGTGAGGGAATTGATATAATAGCAAAAATCGAGAACCGTGCCGGAGTGGATAACATAGACGAGATATGTGAATTGGCAGACGGCATAATGGTTGCAAGAGGCGACTTGGGCGTTGAAATCCCTTTTATAGAAGTACCCTCAATCCAGAAATATCTTATTGAAAAGTGCCGGCTTCTCGGTAAGCGTGTAATAACGGCAACGGAAATGCTTGAGTCTATGATACACAACGCACGCCCTACTCGTGCTGAGATTTCAGACGTTGCAAATGCTGTTTATGACGGATCCTCTGCTATTATGCTTTCAGGTGAAACGGCGGCAGGAAAATACCCTGTTGAAGCAGTTAAGA
>CAKSGP010000094.1 GCA_934454745.1 uncultured Clostridia bacterium | reverse complement strand
ATATTTACAACACGCTCATCGCTTCGTAGTTTCCAAGCAAACTGACCGTAGCCTACATCAACTGCAAATACCTTTCTTGCACCGTTTTGGAGCATACAATCCGTAAAACCGCCTGTTGATGCACCTATATCCATTGTGACTTTCCCTTGAAGTGTTATAGGAAATTCCTGTATTGCTTTTTCAAGCTTAAGTCCGCCTCGGCTGACGTATTTTAACTGCTCACCCTTGATTTCTACATCAGGTTCATTTTCGTCAAGCATTGTGCCTGCTTTGTCGCATTTCTGGTTTTTTATATAAACCTGACCCGCCATGATAAGTGCCTTTGCACGTTCACGGCTTTGGACCATGCCTTTTTCAGTAAGATAAACATCAAGTCTAATTTTAGCCATTTCTAAGTTCCTTTATTATATAGTCTGACACAGATTTTTTGTCAATGCCGTATTTTTTGTCAAGCTCGTCTACTGTTCCGTGAACCACAGGTTCAGAAGGGAACGCAAATACTTTAAATTTAGTGTTGATATTGTGAGAAAGAATGATTTCTGCTATATGTTCGCCCATACCGCCGGATTTTACATTATCCTCTAAGGTTATAACGAAGTTTGTTTTCATTGCTTGGGCGATTACTGATGCCTCGTCAATTGGATATACTGTCGGCATTTCGAGAATTTCGGGATTAATGTTCTCCTGCTCGAGAATTTCTGCCACTTCCTCAGCACGCTTTACCATTCGTCCCGATGCAATAATCGAAATGTCTTTTCCTGTTTTTTGTACATAGGCTTTTCCGTATTGAAAATCTGAGTATTCAAAGCTTGTCTGTGTATTACCTCTCGGATACCGTATTGCAATAGGTCCTTCGTGTTCGTTTATTGCATACCTTAGCATAGCGTCAAGCTGAGCAAATGACGATGCGGATAAAACAGTCATATTCGGCATCGCAGATAGATATGAAATATCGTAAATACCCTGGTGTGTTTCACCATCTGCACCGACGATTCCGGCACGATCTACCGGAAATACTACGTGGAGATTTTGCAGACATACATCGTGAAGCACCTGATCATAGGCACGCTGAAGAAAAGTTGAGTATAAGGGAATAACAGGAATAAATCCTGATACTGCCATACCTGCGGCAAATGTCACGCCGTGCTGTTCTGCGATTCCTACATCGAAAAATCTGTCACGGTACAGCCTGGAAAATTCAATAAGGCCTGTACCGTCAGGCATTGCACAAGTAATTGCAACAACTTTGTTATTGTTTTTTGCAATATCTATAAGTGTGCTTCCAAATTGTTGACTGTATGAATTTTTAAGAGGGGGAAGCTTGCCGTTAGATATATCAAACACTCCAACACCGTGACAACCTGAGGGGTCTTTTTCTGCCGGTTGGTAACCTTTTCCTTTCTGTGTACATACATGGAGAAGGACAGGCTTATGTTCTGTCTTTGCATATTCTAAGCAGTCTATAAGGGATTTAATATCGTGTCCGTCTAGGGGACCGATATATTTAAATCCCAAATCCTCAAATAAGGTTGTTGTAGCAACATACCGTCTAAGAACGGATTTTACAGCTTCTATGGAAACACGGATAGGTTTACCTATCAGGGGTATTTTGTTTAAAAATTTTGCAACACGCCGTTTTGAGTTAAAGTACAGGCGGTTAATGCGGATTTTACGCAAATGTTTAGATACGGCACCTACATTCTTTGAAATCGACATTGCGTTATCATTTAATATCAAGATTAGCGGCGTTTTCGTATGACCTGCATCGTTAATAGCCTCATACATTTCTCCGCCTGTTAGTGCCCCGTCACCGAAAAGAGCGATAACATTATATTTTTCACCTGACAAATCTCTGGCACGTGCCATACCGAGTGCGGCAGATATTGAGGTTGCGGAATGTCCTGTATCAAAAACGTCATATTCGCTCTCGGAACGTTTTGGGAATCCCGATATTCCTCCAAACTGGCGAAGTGTATCCATTTTATCAGCTCTGCCTGATAAAATTTTATGCACGTATGACTGATGACCTACATCAAAAATAAGCTTGTCCGTAGGAAGATTAAACACCTTGTGGATTGCAACAGTAAGCTCTACAACACCAAGATTTGAGGCAAGGTGTCCGCCTGTTTTGCTAACGGTTTCTATAAGGAAACGTCTTATATCTTCACATAATTCGTTAAGCTCATCAATATTCATTTTTTTTAATTCATCAGATGTAAATCCTTTTTTCATCATGTATAGCATACCTTCCGCCATTTTAATATAGATATTATAACATAAATACATCTGAAAGTCAATGAACGAGGAAAATATTTAACATATTAGTGCGTATGTTTTTAACAATTAAAATGGTGCTGTTGTGTAATCTGGCATAGCTTGACTTTCTATTGCTATTGTGGTAGAATATGCTTAACAACAGTGAGAAAAGTTGGAATAATACTTATATGTAAGTGTAAAATAATATTTAAGAGGTGTTTTATAATGACAGACAAAGAATTATTTGAAAGTTTGAGCTATAAACGTAAAAATGTTTATCTCGAACTGACAGATGAGGAAAGAAAAGAAATGTATGATATGTGCGACAGCTACCGTACATTTTTAGACAAAGGAAAGACAGAGCGTGAATGCGTTAAAGAAGCACTTAATATGGCAGAGGCGGCAGGCTATATAAATCTTGATACAGTTGATAGCTTAAAGCCGGGAGATAAGGTGTATAAGCTTAACCGTGGCAAGAATATTATTATGGCAGTTATAGGCACAGAGGATATGCGAAACGGCATTAATATAGCCGGCGCACATATTGATTCACCAAGACTTGATTTAAAGCAAAACCCACTTTATGAAAACACAGATATGGCACTTTTAAAGACACACTACTACGGCGGTATAAAGAAATATCAATGGCCGACGGTTCCTCTTGCATTACACGGTGTTATATATGATAAGGAGGGAAATAAAAAGGAAATAGTAATAGGTGAGAATGAAAATGATCCTGTTTTCGTTATAACCGATCTTCTTCCGCATCTTGCAACGGAGCAGATGTCAAAGAAAATGACAGAGGGAATAGAGGGCGAGAGCTTAAATGTCTTAATCGGTGGTATGCCAATTACGGCTGATGATGTAAAGGAGAAGGTTAAATTCTCAATACTCAAGCTGTTAAATTCACGATACGGTATTACCGAAGACAGCTTTATCAGTGCTGAAATTGAAGTGGTTCCTGCACAAAAGGCGAAAAACGTTGGACTTGATGAAAGCTTCATAGGTGCATATGGTCAGGACGATAGAGTTTGTGCGTATACTACACTAAGGGGTATATTAGATGTTAATTCACCCAAGAGTACTGCAATGGCAGTCCTTGTTGATAAGGAGGAAATAGGCTCCTGCGGAAATACAGGTGCTAAGAGTGCATTTATGATGATGGCAATAACTGAACTTATTGAAAAGACGAACGGACGCTGTTCATTAACTGACCTAAACCGTGCGGTTACTGCATCTGCTTGTATGTCATCTGATGTATCTGCGGCCGTTGACCCGAATTATCCGAGTGTTATAGAGCCAAATAATGCAAGCTATGCTGGATATGGCGTTACAATAGTTAAATATACAGGAGCGAGAGGAAAGAGCAGTACCTCTGATGCTAATGCTGAATTTGTATATGAAATTGGAAAGCTTATGGATGATAACGGCGTAATCTGGCAAACAGGAGAGCTTGGCAAGGTTGATCAGGGCGGCGGCGGAACAATTGCACAATATGTTGCAAACCTTAATATGGACGTCATCGATTGCGGAGTCCCTGTTCTTTCAATGCACTCTCCCTTTGAGGTTGTTGCAAAAAGTGACGTTTATATGGCATACCGTGCATATAAAGCATTTTACAAAAGATAAAAAACACATAAAAAAGCGGAGTGTTTCAGACGAAACATTCCGCTTTTTTAAATGCAACTTAAAGAGTATTACATATTTTTTAAAAATTCACGTATTTTGTTTTCAGTATCTATTACTTCTTTTAAGAGCTCCGATGCAGAAACACGCACTGCACCGTTACCGAGAATTATAAGCTGTTCCAATCCGTCAGAGGTTGCAACACGGACACGGTGATTTTTTGCAAGCTCGTGTGTAACCTTTTCAATATAAGCATCAGCCGTTTCTGCCTCCTTTGTATATACAACATCAATTCCGTTTATATGCTCAACTGAACCAACGTTTCCCTTTACTTTATACGCATCAAATACAAGTATCAGACTGCATTGGGTAAACCCTCGGTAATTGCAAAGTCTGTTGACTAAAACTTCACGTGCTGCATCAAGATTTTCGTTTGCAATGTTTTTTAAATCCTCCCAGGCAAAGATTATATTATATCCGTCTACAAGGAGATAAGGGGTACCATCATAGATATGCTTTGGCTTTGATGGCTTAGACTGCTTTTGTTGAGGTGATGCGGAACGCTTTTTCATTGCCGTATAAGAATTAATCTTTATGGGACCATATGTTTTTTCAAAAATCCGCAAAAGCTCCTCATCATTTATAACAGTATTTATGTATTCACGTACACGGGGATTATTCTGACTTTTATCAGCCTGAGACTTTATAGCACTTTCAAGGTGCATATGCTTATGAACCTCGTCCCAAGGGACATTAAAGCTTGCACCGTGTGCACAAAATACACTCCCTGACGGATTATCTGTGTCACTGTCGGGGTTATAGCCGATTTGCTCAATAACTTCATCCTGGTTATGGCATGGTTTATAACCGTTATAAGATGTAAAAAGCTTGCCTTTGCCTGATGTATAAGAAGTAATTTCAGCAGAATATCCGCGCATTGTACTTACAGGTGCACATCCTTTTATAATACTTATCTCGTTTTTTGTTTCAGGTGCAGAAAATTCTGCGGACATTTGTTGTAAATCGGTCATTGCTCGTCCTGTGTTTTCAATGGGAACTTCGAGCCTGAATGAATAATAGGGTTCAAGCAATACACTTTTTGCACTCATAAGTCCCTGGCGTATGGCACGATATGTTGCTTGCCTGAAATCTCCGCCTTCAGTATGCTTCTTATGAGCCTTACCTGATGCAAGAGTGATTTTAATATCTGTTATAGGTGAGTTAGTGAGTACACCTGTATGGGTTTTCTCGGCGACATGTGTCATAATAAGTCTTTGCCAGTTCGTATCGAGGGAATCAGTGCTGCAATTTGATTTTATAACAATACCGCTTCCGGGTTTGCCAGGCTCAAGAATTAAATGGACCTCGCTATAATGACGCAATGGTTCAAAATGCCCGACGCCTTCAACAGTATCGGCAATAGTTTCACGGTAGGCGATAGCACCTTCAGAAAAATCTGCCTGAATACCAAATCTTTCTGAAATTATACGACGTAAAACCTCGATTTGCACCTCTCCCATAAGTTGAAGATGTATTTCGCGTGACAACTCGTTCCAGATTATACGCAGTTGCGGATCCTCTTGCTCTAATATGCGTAGCTTGATAAGACAAGTATGTACATCTGTTTTATCAAGGATTTCAAGCTTATACGTCAAAACCGACTCAAGCATCGGCTTTTCTGCGTTTGACTCAAAACCAAGTCCCATACCAGAGGCAGTATTTACAAGCCCTGTTACTGCACATATCGTACCTTGTGAGGCATGGTCTGTCATTGTGAATTTTTCACCTGAATAAATGCGTAGTGTATCAACCTTTTCGGATTTGACTGCACCATCATCACCCTTAATATCAAGTGTTGATTTTGCTTTTAGCTCACCGCCGGTGATTTTTAAATGTGTAAGACGTTTTCCTTGCAAATCGTGTGTAATTTTAAAAACCTTTGCACCAAATTCAGCGACATTAGCAGGCATAACAGTGTATGTATCAAGTGCTGTTAAAAACTCCTTGACACCCTCAGACTTTAAAGCAGAACCAAAATAACAGGGAAATACTGTCCTGTTTAAAACAGCCTGTGCTATTGTTTTATTTGAAATCTTATCAGTATTAAGGTATTCATCCATAATATTTTCATCACAAAGAACAAGAGAGTCTGTATCTGAAGGATCAACACAATTGGGGGACAGATATTTTTGCAAATCATCAAGTAATTCTGTCTTATGGAAATGTGAAATATCCATTTTATTCACAAAAATAAATGTAGGTATATTATAGCGTTTTAAAAGCTTCCAAAGGGTTTGTGTATGACTCTGCAC
>CAKSGP010000093.1 GCA_934454745.1 uncultured Clostridia bacterium | reverse complement strand
TATATTCATTGGCACAGTCTTAGGCATTTATATTATCAGGAAACTAAGGCCTACTTGATAGCCGAAGGTAAACTTACAATGGAACAAATTGAGGACGAGCTTTCAGAAAATATTGGTCACAGCAGATGGGATGCAAACAATTATTATTCAGCCGACCTTGTGAGAATTAAAAGAAAATGAAAATTTTACACTTTTATACTTGACAAATTGTAATTTTTATAATGTATATTATGAAAACTTAATATGATTATTGCTGTGAGAGTTTGTTTGAACACAGGGACCTGTGGCGCATCATTTCTGCGTGTCAGGTATGTTGAAATACATACTGGTTTTTTTGAGAAATGAGCAATATCTAAGACCTGTGTATCAACATACTTTTGTTAATTCAAGCAACATTAAGATTTTTGACACTCGTCTTAGGATGGGTGCTTTTTGTTTTATATTTGGGCTATTAAGACAAGATCACCTTTCATTGCTGGTGTTGTAAAAAGAAATATTAAGTTAATTTTTCTGCGTGCTTGGAAGGCGGATGCTTATGGGATATGCACGCAAAGATGTTGAAGCAACAAAGCGGATGGCCAAACGGTTTGTTCGTTATCAAGAGGGCGCTGAATTATATAGTCTTGGTCTCACTAAATTTCAGGAGTTGGCTAAGGAGGCTAAGGCAGTTTATAAGATAGACAAAGTAGCCCTTGTAAACTGTGAAATTTTTGAAAAGTATCTTGAAACATTCCGAAGTTCATAATTTGCAGTTTGCTTGAAATAACTTTTTTGTAACACATCATTGACAAACCTACATATATGGAAAAAATACAAATACATGTGGATATATTGCATTTACTGTCCTTTTGTGAAAGTGTATAATTGATTTGTAAAAACATAAAGAATATCGAGCAATTTCAATAATAGCATAACGGTGTTGAATGGTTTTTATTGTTTTGCTTCAGTCTGTACGTCATGAATGAGTGGATTTAATTTGGTAGCGAAATTCTCCGGGTGATAATCCATATCTTTTTTTGAACGCACGAGAAAAATGGGAATAATCATAAAAACCGGATGCAACAGCAATGTCAGTATTCGAAAAATCAGAGTGCATAATCATCCACTTGGCTTTCTCTAATCGATAATTATTCAAATAAGATACGGGAGAAACTCCGGTTTTGGTTTTAAAAATTTTGTACAAGTAAGTTCTATCAATATTTAAAAAGTTTGCAATATCAAGTACATTAATGTTATTTGAATAGTTATCGGATATAAATGTTACCGCTTTTTTAAAATATATTCCTTGAGAAGTTAAAATATCATATTCTTCTCTTTTGTTGTTTTTAGATATGCAATCCATTATAAGATAAAGATAGCCTATAATTTTATATTCATTCGTAGGGTTTGATTTACCTGCCTCATAAAGCGAGAATAAGTACTGTAATATACTCTGGTCACCTTTATACAGGTACTTAAATATTCTGCTTCTTAAACCGAGTCCAACGTCACTAAGAATTTTTAAATGTTCGGGACCGTTGATAACCATAAAAATGTATTGAATAGGATTATTGTCTTGAGTGGTCCAACTGGTTATAACATTTGGTGCAGTTAAAAAGGCATCACCTGTTTTTACCTGATTAATAACACCGTCAATTATATAAGCTCCGTCACCTTTTGTTACAAATGATAGTACATAATTATCGTAAACGTGGGGCACGGAGTTAACCTTTCCTAAAGCGCTTAACATACCGCATTGGGTAATTCTTAATCCGTATTCATATGTATTGTCAATGTTATATATTTCAAGGTTATAATTCAAAATATGCGCCTTCTTTTTTGTGTTTTAGGTGTATTTTTAGTATAACCATATTTTAAAAAAATCAAGCATATGCCGTAAATTTACACAATCCAAGCAACAAATTTACAATAATGATTGTGTGTGTTGCTGTATAATAGTGAATAGAATAGATTATTGATTAATTATGCCGTATGTCAGTGATTTTGCGTAATTTGTATTCTTTAATATTAAGTAAGTGATCTAAAAAATAGGTAGAAGGGTGATATGCAGAAAAATCTTAATAACTTTTTTTGCTACAGGGTAAAACAAAATTTATTAAAAGGAGTAAAAAAAATGAAAAAAGCAAAACAGATTTCATCAATTTTCACGGCATTATCTTTAGTGGCGGCAATGTTTGTCTTGAGTCCTACGGCAGCTGCGGCAGATGTTAAGGCAATTGATTTTGGAAATTGTAACGGCGATAGTGTGCTTGACATTTGCGATTTGGTTCATGCACACGAAAGCAGTGTTGCGGATATAACCGTCGAAGAATTAAGGCAAAAGCTGCTCGTATGGGAGGTTGGAACAGAAAATATGCCTACAGTTGATGAGTCGACTTCAGCTGTAATGCCGGCAAGCTTTACAAAATTAAATCGTCGTTCGGTAAGCGGAGACTCACACACAACCGTAGTTGACGAAAACGGAGAAAAAGTATTAAAGTTTAAGCGCAATTATGCAAGCGTTAATACATGGAGCGGCGGCGGAATACAGCTTAAAACCGATGATAATCAGTTTTATAAATTAAATACCTCAACTGCATACAGGGTCAAATTCGATTACAGAGTAGACGCTTACAGCGAGGCCGATGATGCCCAATTTAAGGATTTAAGCATAATGGTGGGCGTATCTAAACAAGATGAAGGTACTTTTACCAATGTTCGCTCCGTAACAGCAAAAGATCTTGATACCGTTACAGCAGCACACAGAGCAAATGAAACTGCAACCCAAGGTCGCTATGCGGCGGTGGGTGCAAGGATTAAGAAGGATGAAACAGACAGTAATTGGCACAGCGTAACAGCCGAGTTCACAACACTCGATTCGCTTACAACAGCCAGCGGTACATTTGATATTCTTACATTCTCAGTAATTTCTAACAAAACCAATGCCGGCGATATTGCCGTAAGTTTTAAAAATATATCTATTGAAGCGCCAAATGAATTGAACCTTGTTAAAGAAGTGAGTTCAATAAGCAACGCTACAACAACTAAAACAGTAGATGCCGACGACAGCAGTAAAACAATGTTTGAATTTTCAGGTAGTGCTGCTAACGCGAAAAATTGCTACGGATTTTTTGCTCTAAAAGATAAAAGCAGCAATATTTATGAAATAGCTCCTTCAAATAAATATAAGGTTAGGTTTAAGTATAAAATTAAAGAATTTACTAAGCCGGATGACGATAGTCAAAGTAAAGCCCGGATTGTTTTAATGGGGTATGACAGTGATGGTGCGTGGTCTTCAACTATTAGAGAAGTTACAACGGCAGTTCATCCTAATGTAACAGGTTTAGGCGACCTATTTAATGAAATTGATAAAAATGATTCCAACTCTGCATTGATACCTCAAATCACTGCTTCAGAAGCTGATAACGGTTGGGTTCAATTTGAAAAAGAAATTACAACTAAAGACTCGCTTCAAAATACTAATGGTTGGTACTTCAATGATTTAGGCATAATGGTATTTGCCGGTGCGTTGGGCAGCGATGTTACGGCAAAAGATAATATTAATATAAAGGTTGATTTCAAAGAAATATCAATTGAGAATATAAGCGACAAGGGCATGGAAATAACTGCTGTAAGCTCAGGCAGCGGAGTTACATATCAAATGAATGCCTTCAATACAGGTAATTATAAAAATGTTACCGAAACAGGACTTTACATAGGTACTGCTGCCTGCACTCTCGACGGTATAGATGATATGCTCTTAAAGTATGGTACTAAGCTTACCAAAACACCGAATTCAAATTACCTTGTAAATGAGCTTTCTCAGTCTGTGGATGTTACAACGGGTTATGTTTTTGCAAAGGGATATGTAATAATCGGCGATGAAACGATTTTTACAGATACTTATATTTACGATGCGCAAAGGGGCTCTTTAAAAAAAAAATGTTTAGATTAACATCCATCCAACAATTTGCCCCCTCCGACCTCGGTCGTTCGGGTGCAAATTGATGACAGCAGTTTCGACAGAGATACTTTTGGTAACCATCTAAATCTTTGCCGTAACGATAAAATGAATGATTGTTGTTGCATTTCGGGCACCTAATGTGATATGATTTCATCAGAGAACCTTTCCTTTCTTTTGGGAGTACTTGTGTTTTGTGGTGAAACCATTATACCAAAAGGGACGAGAGGTTCTCAACTTTCATTTAAGTTTACAATACGAAATAATAATTTAGGAGGAAAGAAAATGAAAAAACTAACAGCAAGCATAGTAGCAGGCGCGTTAATGATTTCAGCGATGGGCATAAATGCGTTTGCGGCGAACGGGACACCTGAAATAAAGGTGTACGGAAACGGAAGCAATCCGGTAAAAGCAGGAGAAACGGCAAGCTTTATAGTAAGACTGTCGGATTTTGCGGTTGTAAAGGGAATGGATATAACCATAACATCCAAGAATAACAAGGTTGAGTTCACCGACGCCCAAATGGATAAGGCGAAGCTTACCAAAGACAGCAATGTCAAGGTAGAAAAGAACAAGATACACATAGTAGACCTTACAAGCGCAGATATGCAAACAGCCGGATATGCAAATATAACGGTAGAGGCAAAGGTAAACGGAGCGGATACAATTAATGTAGAAGCAACACTTGCAAAGGACGGAAAGAGCACCGTAAAGGCTGATTATAAGTTTGACGATTTAGCAGTAAAGCCTAATGAAAAAACCGCAGTGGCAGGAAAACTTAGTGAAACAAAAGGATATTTCATTCCGTACGGATTTATAGAGACCTCAGACAAAAAATATGTAGACAAAGCAGCAGACGGAAGCTTTGAAGTGCCTGCAGAGCAAACATATGCAGAATTTGAAGTGCCGGCAAACGGCATAACAACATTCGGATACGGCCATCACAATACAAATACGGCGGTACAGTTCGGTACATACACAAATAAAGCGGCAGACAAGAGAGGAACCCTTTTGTTTGAGGGCGACTGGGAAGCCTTTAAGAATTATTACATTACCCAAAAGGGCTACACGGTAGAAGATATCCTTAATAAGGTTTATACACAGTATGAAACAAAGCATAATGCCGACAACACTGTAACCGCAATAAAAATACCTGCCGGAGAGAACATCAGCATAGTAGTACGCAGGGTTGAGCAGACCAAGTCAATGTGGGCAGTTAAGAGCAAAGATCTTTTGCAGTATGCCGCAAGACTTACCAATATAAGCGATACAGCAACATACTCAGGCGTAGGTTACAGCGTAGTCGGTGATACAGTTACATTCTCCGAGAAGGTAATAACAGCCGCACCGGTCAGATCATAAACGAAGGGAGCTAATATTATGAAGAACAAGTTTTTAAAACCCGAAGTAGAGATAATAAAGCTTCTGACAGCTGATGTAGTATACACAAGCGGAGACCTGATAAACGATCAGGAAGGATACGATTCAACCGAAGCCGGCGGAACTATATCCCCTGGAGAGGGTATCTAATGAAAAAACAGGCATTGTTGGCACTTTGCGCACTTGTAATAGCGATAGGTATTACGGGGTGCGGAAAGAAAAGCAAAGATAAGTTGGCAGACAGCAGTCAGAGCAGTGCAAACAGCGAGATAAATATAGACACGATAGATGTAGGCGGCGGAGAAGAAAATATACCGACCGTAGACCTGGAGACAGGGAGCATAATAAGCGGCGGAAAGTCTGACGGGAAGACAAGCGGAAAGACAACAGTCTCCGACAGTACAATAGCCACCGAGGACGATATACCCGCAAAGGGAGAGACGGGAAAGAACAACGGCACAACATCTAAGGATGAGAGCAAAGCGTCAACCCCGTCGAGCAGTTCGTCTGCGGCATCTTCGGGTTCTTCGGACAGTAACGATACTCCATCACAAAGCGACAAGCAGACGATGGAGGGTTGGAGCAAATGGAAATATTAAAAGACTGTTCCGAAAAGAAAGCCTACGAACCCCCGGAACTTGAAACAGAGACGGTTTCGGTAACTGATATATTAACCGAAAGCGATTCGAACGGTTTCGACTCTATGGACGGTTGGGGTAAATGGCAGTTTTAGCGAAAATCCGTTTTGCCGATAACGGACTTTCGGCACTTATTTTAATCGGTAAATCAATAAAGGAGAAGACAAAGATGGGTAATATTGTTAAAAGCAATTATAAAAAGATTTCTACCGTTATTATGGCTTTTGTATTGGTATTTACTGTCATGATAAGTTATACTC
>CAKSGP010000092.1 GCA_934454745.1 uncultured Clostridia bacterium | reverse complement strand
ACCCATATATAAACTGCCTATAAATAATTGTAAAACTCCGTGTATTTTTAACAATATTGACCAATCATTTTTTCTCTATAAATACGTAAACGTATTTATAGCCAAGATTTACGATTTTGGAATATTCCTCATCTGTCAGCATACTTTGCAAATACGCTTTTAACCCCTCTTTATCCGACATATAAGTTTTCAACACGCCTATATCAAGCTTTTTCATAATCTTTGCAAAATCCGAATACTCATTCGGAGTCATTTTATCACGGAGTTTATCATAAGCAGACACAACAATATCATGTGTTGGTGTAGGTTCTTTTTCCGATTCCTCTATAATCTTTTCAGCTTCAACAACATCCTCTGCTTTTACCCTGTCAGATGTACGTTCATCGCTGTATTTAACATCAGCTTTCTCGTTTTCGTCGCTGTCATTTACCTGTATTGTTTCAACTCCAACTTTGTAAGATGCATATCGTGTACTTTTAGAATTACTCTGAGTATCGAGTGTCTCTTCAGACTCATGCTCTGCTAAAATTTTTTCCGCATACTCAACATCATCGCGTTTATATGAATTATATGCACGCACGAAGTTAGAATATGTATTATCCTCAAGAACGCCATTATCATAGAGATCGGATCCTTCCTGATACAATTCATCAAGAATTCTGTCCTGTTTTACATACTCGCCTATCTCCTCAACTATTGGCTCAATATATTTAGGCGTTAAATAATATCTGAAAATCAAAACACTGCTTAATACAACAAACGCCACTGCCAAAACAGAAATGATAGATATAAAATGCCATTTTTTCATATTCCCAGCTCCTCCTGAAATTTAATACATTTTACCGCCTGTGTCTCCGCCCATAATATGAAAATGTATATGGAACACAGTCTGTCCTGCATCTTTTCCGCAATTATTAACTATACGATAGCCACTTTCGGAAATACTGAGAATTTTTGCTATTTCAGGAATAGCCTCATAAATATCAGAAATTGTTTGACTATTTTCAAAAGTAATATCATTTGCCGACTCTATATGTGTTTTCGGAACAATAACTGCATGCACAGGTGCCTGTGGAGCAATATCATAAAACGCATACACCTTGTCATTTTCAAAAACTTTTTTTGACGGTATTTCACCGTTTATTATTTTACAAAACAAACAATCACTCATTTTCTTATCCTCACTGACTGCCATATATTACTTACTTATCTGCGACAAAACAATTTCGTCAACCTTTGCCAGAGCATCGTCAATCTTCATAGCGTCCACACCGCCGCCCTGTGCCATATCCGGCTTACCGCCTCCGCGTCCGCCGCAGATAGCAGTAATCTCCTTTATGATATTTCCGGAATGAACACCGCATTTTACCGCCTCGGAATTTGCCATTGCGACAAATGTTATCTTACCGTCAACATTTGTTGAAAGAACAACAACAGCATTATTCATCTGCGCCTTTGCTGTATCAGCCATGGTCTTAAGATCATTAACATTCACACCGTCGATATGTGCAGTCAACAAGCTAATATCACCGATGTGCTTAACTCCTGCAAGCATTGACTTTGTACGCATTGCCGCCATTTTTTCCCCAAGCTCTGAAATTCTCCTTTCAAGCTCGCGGTATTCAGCCATAACCGACTCAGATTTCTGAGCAAGCTCCATAACACGATTTGTCTTTAGATTTTGTGCAGTATCTGATAGTATATTCTCGTAAGTGTTTATAAGATTTAATACACCTACACCTGTTACCGCCTCAATTCGTCTTACACCGGCAGCAACACCTGTTTCTGATGTAATCTTAAACAATCCGCACTCTGATGTGTTAGCAAGATGTGTACCTCCGCAGAATTCCACGCTGTAATCACCCATTGATACGACACGTACAACATCGCCGTACTTTTCGCCGAACTGTGCTGTCGCACCGAGCTTTTTAGCCTCCTCTATGGGCAATTCCTTAACAACAATCGGCATAGCAGACAAAATTGCGTTATTAACCTTGTTCTCTGCCTCTTTAATTTGTTCGGGAGTCATTGCCTCAAAATGAGAGAAGTCAAATCTTAAATGGGTATCACTTACCATTGAACCCGCCTGAGCTACGTGTGTGCCAAGGATTTCCTTTAAAGCCTTATGAAGCAAATGAGTTGCACTGTGGTTACGGCTTATGTTCATTCTGTTTGTTTTATCAACTGACAGTTTTGCATTACCTACCGTGATTTCCCCCCAAACACATTCTGCCTCGTGTACATATACGCCGTCACCTGTCTTTGTTGTATTTATAACGTTTACAACTGCACCGTCCTGCTCTATAGTACCAATATCTCCGGACTGACCGCCCATTTCAGCATAGAATGGTGTTTTATCTGCAACAATATAAAACTTGTTGTCCTTTTCCTCTGCTGCAAGTATCTGTGCATCGCATACTAAGTCTATATATCCCACAAATTCGGTAGCATTGATATCCTTAAAATCAAAGGCAGTATCATCATCCCAGCTCGAGCCATCTTTTCTTGAATTTTTTGCTGTAAGCTTCTGCTCTGTCATTGCCTTATCAAAGCCTTCAACGTCGACTTCAAGCCCCTGCTCTCCTGCCATTTCCACTGTAAGATCAAGAGGAAATCCGTAAGTATCGTGAAGCTTGAAAGCGTCCTCGCCCGAAATTTCTTTCTTACCCTGTTCCTTTGCCTCATCAATGTACTTGCTAAGCACTACAAGACCGTTATCAATCGTTGCGTGGAAACGCTCCTCCTCTTTTTTGATGATAGTCGTTATATAATCACGCTTTTCCTCAAGCTCCGGATAAGCAGACTTTGATTCATCAATTACAGTCTGTGCAAGCTCACCCAAGAACTTATCATTAATGTTGATAAGCTTTCCGTGACGCGCGGCACGACGGAGCAAACGTCTTAGGACATAGCCTCTGCCCTCGTTTGACGGAATTACACCGTCAGAAACCATCATAACAGTTGAGCGTATATGGTCAGCAATAACACGGAGGGATACATCAGTTTTCTCATCCTGCTTGTACTCTACACCTGCAATTTTTGATACGTGCTTGATAACGTTCTGAACGGTGTCAACCTCAAAAAGGTTGTCAACTCCCTGCATAACAACTGCAAGACGCTCAAGTCCCATACCCGTATCAATGTTAGGATTTGCAAGGGGATTGTAATTACCCTCCTCGTCCTTATCAAACTGTGTAAATACAAGGTTCCAAACCTCCATAAAACGGTCACAGTCACAGCCTACACCGCAATCAGGAGATGAACAGCCGTATTCCTCGCCACGGTCAAAATATATTTCAGAGCAAGGACCGCAAGGACCTGTGCCGTGCTCCCAGAAGTTGTCCTCCTTGCCAAGTTTTACTATATGCGTAGGATCAACACCAACCTCGTTTATCCATATATCCCTGGCCTCGTCATCTTCCTCATAAACCGATATCCAAAGCTTGTCCTCAGGAATTTCCATTATCTTTGTAAAGAATTCCCATGCCCAGGCTGTTGCCTCGTGTTTAAAATAATCACCGAAGGAGAAGTTGCCAAGCATCTCAAAAAAAGTACCGTGACGTGCAGTTTTTCCGACACGTTCAATATCAGGTGTTCTGATACACTTCTGACAAGTAGTAACCCTGCGTCTTGGCGGTTCCTCTGCAAGTGTAAACCACTTTTTCATTGGTGCCATACCTGAGTTTATCAAAAGCAGGCTTGCATCATTTTTCGGTACAAGTGAAAACGAATTAAGTCTTAAACAACCCTTTGATTCAAAGAAGCTTAAAAACTTCTCTCGAATTTCATTTACTCCCATATATTTCATAGAAAATCATTTCCTTTCGTTTTATATTAATAATTGAAACTAACCATCTTATATTATACAATAAATACAAGATATATGTCAAGTAAAAACCATAAAAATGCAATAAAAGAGGTTGTTTCCAACCTCTTTTATTGCATTTATTTATAAATCTTTTAACCAACATCATTCCTCAGCAAATCCTCATAAGATTCACGCTTAACTATAACTTTTGATTTTCCGCCTGAAATCGCAATCATTGCAGGTCTTGGAATTCTGTTATAGTTTGATGCCATAGAATAATTATAAGCACCTGTTGCCAAAACTGCAAGAATATCGCCAGGCTCTGCTTTTTGGAGCATTGTGTCCTTCAAAAGCAAGTCACCGCTTTCACAGCATTTGCCTGCAACCGTAACCTTATCGGTTATCTCATCACCAGCCTTATTAGCAACAACTGCCGTATACTGGGATTGATACAAAATATATCTTGGATTGTCTGCCATACCGCCGTCAACGCTTATATATTTGCGGATATTTTTAATATCCTTTATACTGCCTACTGTGTAAAGCGTTATTCCCGCCGGAGCACATATTGAACGTCCAGGCTCCATAAGAATAAACGGAACCTCGATACCGCGTTTTTTAGCAGTTTCCTTAACCACTCCCGACACGTGCTTAATATATTCATCATATGATACAGGATCATCGGAATTAACGTATCTTATTCCAAACCCACCGCCAAGATTGAGTTTCTTTATAGAAAGATTAATCTTATCTTTAAGGTCACCGGCAAAGTTCATCATAATCTCTGCCGCTTTACAGAATGGTTCAACATCAAATATCTGTGAGCCGATATGGCAATGCAATCCGTCCGGATTTACATTTGACATTTTATGCGCCATCTCGTATATCCCAAAGGCCTCGCCGTTTTCAAGTGCAACCCCAAACTTTGAATCTATTTGACCCGTCTGGATAAAGCTGTGTGTATGTGCATCAACACCCGGCTTTATACGAAACATTATGTTCTGAACAAGGCCTTGTTCTTTTGCAATTTCGTTTAGCATCTCAAGCTCATAAATGTTATCCACAATTATGTGTCCCACACCGTTTTTAACAGCCATCAAAAGTTCATCATAAGTCTTGTTATTGCCGTGAAAATACACATTTTCCATAGGGAATCCGGCTTTAATTGCAGTATAAAGCTCACCGCCTGATACTACATCTGCACCAAGTCCCTCCTCCTTTGTAACCTTGAAAGTATGCACTGTGCATAATGCCTTATTAGCATAAAGAACCATACCATTGCCATCGTAATATTTATCAATTGCATCTTTGTAAACACGGCAATTCTCCCGCATCAAATCCTCATCAAGAACATACAGCGGTGTACCGTATTCCTTTGCCAATCTAACCGTGTCACAACCGCCTATCTCAAGATGATTAAGCTCGTTGACGGTTAAATTCTTTGAAACAAACATTTTTCTCAATCCTTCTTACAGCTTGTTTATCTTTATTAAGCAGTTTCGACCCGTTCGGGTAAATCAAGCTTCTCTGTCAGGGTTTTAGGGTTATGCTTAATAATAATAGGTGCCTTGTTTTCCAAAATACACTCTTTAGTTATTATAACCTTTTCTATATCCGTATCCGATGGAGTTTCAAACATAACATCTGTCATACACTCCTCAATAACACCTCTTAAACCTCTTGCACCTGTATTGCGGTCTATTGTTTTATCCGCAATGGCACTGATTGCATCAGGCTCAAATTCAAGCTCTACATTATCAAAGCCCATAAGTGCCTTATACTGCTTAACAAGTGCGTTTTTCGGTTGAGTAAGGATAGTAATCAATGTTTCTCTGTCAAGCTTATCTAAGGTTGTAACAACCGGCAGTCTGCCGATAAATTCAGGGATTAAACCGAATTTCAGCAAATCCTGGGGAGTTATCATCTTTAAGAGCTCGGAAACATCACGTTCCTTTTTGCTCTCAACCTTTGCACCGAAGCCCATTTCTTTTTTTCCGCAACGTGCATCTATTATATTTTCAATACCGTCAAAAGCACCGCCGCAAATGAACAGAATGTTTGTAGTATCAATCTGTATCATTTCCTGATGGGGATGCTTTCTACCGCCCTGAGGCGGAACAGAGGCAACAGTACCTTCAAGCATTTTCAAAAGTGCCTGTTGTACACCCTCACCGCTGACATCACGTGTTATTGACACATTCTCGCTCTTTCGTGCAATCTTATCAATCTCGTCTATATAGATTATGCCGTGTTCTGCAGCCTCTATATCATAATCTGCCGCCTGGATTAGCTTTAAGAGAATGTTTTCAACATCCTCACCTACATATCCCGCCTCAGTAAGCGATGTAGCATCTGCAATTGCGAAAGGAACATTCAGAATTCTCGCAAGATTCTGAACTATAAAAGTTTTACCGCTGCCTGTGGGGCCAATCATAAGAATATTGCTTTTTTGAAGCTCTACTC
>CAKSGP010000091.1 GCA_934454745.1 uncultured Clostridia bacterium | reverse complement strand
ATCATAAATGGTGAATTTGATTACGGAAAGCCGTTCTTTGGTCAACTTATGGCAGGACCGCAGTTTATTGGCTATCTCGTTCAGCTTAACAAGCTTTTAGATTCTTACAATGTAAGGTTTGTATGATATAAAATCCCTGTGACTGCAAAAAGTTGTGGCAACAGGGATTTTATGGTATATTAACATAAAATTGTAACATTTTTTTAATAACTTTATATTGACATAGTTGCCTGTTTGTGATATTATGTCAATATAATGGAATATTTTCCGCATAATGTTATTGATATGAGAAATGTGACTGTAATTGCGGAGAGTTCCGCAAAAAATGGGGAATATTTATGTATTACTATATAAAAGGAACGCTTGCATCAAAGGGTGATAACTATATTGTAGTCGATGCCTCAGGTGTGGGATATAAAATATATACATCACTTGAATGTATTGAAAAATCAGGGAAAATCGGCGGAGATGTGACTGTTTATACGCATCTTAATGTAAGAGAGGATGCAATGGAGCTTTACGGCTTCATAAGCGAGGAGGAACGAAAAATGTTCCTGCTTCTCATATCCGTATCCGGAGTAGGCCCAAAAGCAGGACTTGCACTGCTGTCGGTTGCATCACCTCAAAAGCTTGCGGCGGCAATCGTTACTGGTGATGAAAAGCTTATTACAAAGGCATCGGGAGTGGGTCCTAAAGCGGCAAAGAGGATTATTCTTGAGCTTAAAGATAAAATAGACAATGACTCCCTTGGTATAGATGATGACGGCGTAATAGTTACTGCGGCAGAGGAAACCATAACTGATTCACGTGCCGAGGCAATGAGTGCACTTGTTGTATTGGGTTACAGTGCACAGGATGCAAAAAATATACTTTTGAAGCTTGACTCGTCACTCTCAACAGAGGAGCTTATTAAAAAGGCTCTCTTAGAGCTGATGTAACGGAGGAATATCAATGTTTGATGAAGATGAGCGCTTTGTTACTGCCGGAATGATAGCAGAAGATACGGATATTGAATATGGTCTGCGTCCCCACAGATTTGAGGAATATATCGGTCAGGAGAAGGCAAAAGAAAATCTTGAAATATACATACAGGCGGCATTGGAGCGTAAAGAGGCGCTTGACCACGTGCTCCTTTACGGACCGCCGGGACTTGGAAAAACAACTCTTGCAGGAATTATTGCAAATGAGATGGGCGTTAATATAAGGATAACAAGCGGACCTGCAATTGAAAAGGCAGGGGACCTTGCGGCGATTTTAACTAATCTGTCCGAGCACGATATTTTGTTCATAGACGAAATTCATCGTATGTCACGAACAGTAGAGGAGATACTCTATCCTGCAATGGAGGATTATTCCCTTGACATTATAATTGGTAAAGGTCCGGCGGCAAAGTCAATAAGAATTGACTTGCCTAAATTCACTTTGATTGGTGCTACAACACGTGTAGGCTTGCTTACGGCACCCTTGCGTGACCGCTTCGGTGTTATTTCAAGGCTTGAGTTATATACGACCGATGAGCTTACAGAGATAGTAAAAAGAAGTGCAGGTCTTTTAGATGTTGCAATTGATAATGACGGTGCGGCAGAGATTGCCTCACGCTCGCGGGGAACGCCCCGTCTTGCGAACAGATTCCTAAAGCGTGTCCGTGACTTTGCGCAGGTTAAGGCAAACGGCGTTATAACCCACGAGGTTGCCGATATGGCTTTAAAACGGCTTGAGGTTGACGAACTCGGTCTTGATTCAATAGACAGCAGAATGATTTGTGCAATGATAGAGAACTTTGGTGGCGGCCCTGTGGGACTTGAAACGCTTGCCGCTACAATCGGTGAGGAACCAAACACCATTGAAGATGTTTATGAGCCTTACCTCTTACAGCTTGGTTTTATTTCAAGAACTCCAAGAGGCAGAGTTGCTACAAAGCTTGCTTACGAGCATTTTGATATTCCCTTTGCGGAATAAATAACAAAAGAAAGGAAGAGAGGGTGTGAACTTTATGAGAAAACTGATTATTTCGGTGCTTATTATGGTTTATATGTTTACTTTATATATTCCGGCAAACGCCGCAGGTATTCAGATTTGTTATGACGGTGCCACACATCTATATACCGGTGAGGTGTACAAGCTGTATGTAAACGGCAAAAAAATCGAATCGGCAATGGAGCCTATTATTTTTAATGACCACGCCCTTGTTCCTGTTCGTGAGGTATTTGAAACCTGCGGTGCAACAGTTGACTATGACGGAGATTCAAAGTGCGTTAAGGTTAATTATAAAAATATGCGTATAACAATGCACATAAATAATAACCGTGCATATATAAACGGTCAGCCGGTAAAAATCCCTGATAATGTTGTGCCGAAGCTTATATATAAACCAGGCGAGTTAACAAAAACTATGGTTCCTGTGCGGTTTATAAGCGAAAGCGTGGGAATGAATGTCGATTTTGACGGAGCGACAGGAAAGATAAATATATCAGACGATACTCCTGTATCAACACCATCTCCCACATCAAAGCCTACATCTGCACCTGTGATTACAGATAGTAAGCTTAAAATAAATTCAATAAAAGCCGAAATGGTTACAAATACAAAAATCAGGGTCAAGGTTGCCTGTGACAGCTCCTTGGAGGGTGCTGTATCATACTTTAAGCTTTCATCACCTGAACGTGTTGTCGTTGATATAAAAAATGCAAAGTATAAAGTGGATACCGAGACAATAAATACCGATTCGGATTTAATTAAATCAGTACGTGTAGGCGTTGACAGCGAACGTGCAAGAATAGTAATAGATGTTACTAATCTCAACTCTTATGATGTAGATATAAGCGGAAAAAACCTCACCATAACAGCCAGTGTAAAAGCTACATCTGCCACATCAAAGCCAACAGCAACACCTACACCTACAAAGAAGCCATCTGCAACAGACTCCCATTATAATACGGGAATAGTACAGGCATCGGCGGCTGATGCAAAGAAAATAATAATGTTAGATGCGGGACACGGCGGCTCAGATCCCGGAGCTCTCGGCACTCTCAATGGTAGAACAATAAAAGAAAAGGATTTAACCTTATCTATAACATATAAGGTTAAGGCAATCCTTGCAAGAAACGGCTATAAAACTGCTATGACAAGAACAGGCGATACACTTCCGACTCTTGCAGAGCGTCCCGAAATGGCAAATGACAGGGATTGTGCGTTGTTTGTAAGCATACATATAAATTCTGCAACGGCAACGGATGCAAAGGGCACAGAGGTTTATTATTCCGAGGAAAATAATGATGATGAATACGGACTCACAAGCCAGAGATTTGCAACAAACGTTCTTAACGGAATGTTAAAGTATATGAAATCCACAGACCGAGGTGTCAGAATGGCAAACTGGGCGGTAACACGCCGTGCAAATATGCCTGCGGTCTTGGTTGAGGTGGGCTTTATATCAAATGATGGCGAGCTTAAGCTGATGTGCTCTGACGACTATCAGAATAAGACTGCCATGGGAATTGCAGAGGGAATAATCAATACAATCCACTATGTAAATGTACCATAGTGAATAATAAAAATAGGGGGAATATTTATGTTTGAAAAAACCAAATTATTTTGCGATTCGTTTCTTGACGCGGGGGTGCCCGGATTTGATCTTGCCGTTTATAAGGACGGAGAATGTATACTCCGTTATATGAACGGTTACAGTGATTATGAAAACAAGATAAAAATGAAGGGAAATGAAAGATATAACATTTACTCGTGTTCAAAACCCATAACCTGTACGGCGGCATTACAGCTCTGGGAAAAGGGGTTGTTCTCATTAGATGATAAGCTTTCGGACTATATGCCTGAATTTAAAGAAATGTATGTTAAGACAGAAGACGGTATAAAAGATGCAGAAAATCCGATTTTAATAAAGCATTTGTTTGAGATGAGTGCCGGATTTTCCTATGATCTTAATAGTCCGTTATTAGTGCAATGCAGAAAGGACACAGGGGGCAGATGCCCGACAAGGGAAACGATGAAATATCTTGCAAAAGAACCGCTTTTGTTTGAGCCGGGTGACAGATGGGAATACAGCCTTTGTCATGATGTTCTTGCGGCTTTTGTTGAGGTTGTATCGGGTGAAAAGTTTGAGGATTACGTTCAAAAGAATATTTTTGATGTTGTGGGAATGAAAGACTCCTCCTTTATGCTGCCTGAATCGGAAATTGAAAGCATTGCACAGCAATACAGTTATGAAAATGGTAAATTAGTAAACGTAGGCAAAAACAATGTACGTTATAAATTGGGCGGTGAGTATGCTTCAGGAGGTGCAGGTGGAATTTCCACTGTTGATGATTATATCAGATTTTTAGAAGGGCTTCGCAATAATATTCTTTTAAAAAAGGAAACAGTTGACCTTATGGCAACAGATCGTTTGACAGAGTATCAAAAGATGCATTATTGGCATAAAGATACACACGGTTATGGTTTGGGTGTAAGATGCCCTAAAGGCGATAAGGCTAATATTGATTTCGGTTGGGGCGGTGCAGCAGGCGCATACCTTGCCATAGACAGAGAAAACAACATTTCGATTTATTTTGCCACTCATCTTTTGAATTCACCTGTACAAGGAGTCAGGGGTAGGCTTTATCGTTTTGTGAGGGCTGAGCTTCTTGATAATACCGAATTTGAAGGTATAGAAAAAGAGTTGGCTAAATTATATGATTATAATTTAACTTATTGATAATACTTCGGATGGTATTTGTGTTAAAAGAGGAAAAATGGCAATATGTATAAAATCAAAGAAGCCGTTATTGTTGAAGGTAATTACGATAAAATAAAGCTGTCGGGATTTTTGGACGGTATAATCCTTACAACCCACGGATTTGCAGTTTATACAAATGAGGATTATATAAAAACAATTCAGGAGATGGCAAAAAAGACTGGGATTGTTATATTTACTGATTCTGACTCGGCAGGAATGAGAATAAGAAACTTTATAAAGCAGAAAATCACCCACGGCACTGTTAAGCACGCATACATCCCCGATATTGCGGGCAAGGAACGCAGAAAGAGAAATGCCTCAAAAGAGGGACTTTTAGGCGTTGAAGGTATGAGCGAGGAGATTATAATTAAGGCGTTGCGTGATGCAGGCTGTGAAATAGATGACGAAATTAAAGAGCTCAAAAGCTCGGACATAACAAAAGCTGACCTATATATGTTAGGTCTTTCAGGAGGTAAAGGCTCGGCAATTTTACGTCAAAGGCTCGCAAAGACCATAAATATCCCTGCAAAAATCTCGGCGAATATGCTCCTTGATGTCCTAAACAGGCTATATACTTATGATGAATTAGTGAAAATTGTACAAAGACTTAAGGAATAAAACAAATATTTTTTAATATAAAACTATTGACAAACATATAAATATAGTGTAAAATATACCTGTAAATCAAATTTACTTTACACCGGGATGGTGAAAAAATGGCAAAGGATTTAAGTTTGGTTATTCTGCTTGATTTTTATGGCGGACTGCTTACAGAGAAACAGGCTCTCGCACTTGACTGCTATTACAATCAGGATTTGTCCTTAAGCGAGATTGCAGATGATATGGGAATAAGCCGTCAAGGCGTTATGGCTTTTTTAAAGCAAGGTGAAAAGCACCTTAAAAGCTTTGAAGAAAAGTTAGGGCTTGGGGCGAGATTTAAAAGGATAAGCGGCGGACTTGGCCAAATAAAGAAAGTTATTGACGATTTATCGGATAAGGATAAAAAGGAAGAACTAATAAATCTAATCGAATCTGTTTCTAAGGACCTTTAAACTGACAGAGAGGAGTGCATAATATGGCTTTTGAAAGTCTTGGCGATAAACTGCAAGGCGTGTTTAAAAAGCTTCGCGGCAAGGGTAAGCTTACAGAGAGCGACATCAAAGAAGCAATGCGTGAAATAAAGCTGGCACTTCTTGAGGCAGATGTAAACTTTAAAATAGTAAAAGAGTTTGTTAATAAGGTTTCGGAAAAGGCGTTAGGCGCAGAGGTTTTAGAATCTCTTACCCCATCGCAACAGCTTGTAAAAATAGTAAATGACGAGCTTACCGAAATGATTGGTTCAACCGCATCCTCGTTGCAGTTTTCAAGTAAGACTCCTACGGTTATTATGATGTGCGGCCTGCAGGGTGCAGGTAAAACAACAGCCACGGCAAAGCTTGCACTTTATCTTTCAAAACAGAGCAGACGCCCCCTTATGGCGGCATGTGACGTTTATCGTCCGGCGGCGGTAAAACAGCTTGAGGTTTTAGGCAAACAGATAAATCAGCCAGTATTCTCAATGGGCACTGATACAGAC
>CAKSGP010000090.1 GCA_934454745.1 uncultured Clostridia bacterium | reverse complement strand
AAAATTAGTACCCTATAACTCAATTTTCTGTGGAACGGACTTTTCGTTGAAATCTCAAAGAGAAATTGAATTGTAAAGTCATTTTTATATGCATAATTGGTTGTGTTGCAAAGTTCCACACATTATAAACAATATTAGAGATTTTATAAAAACTGTCAAAAGAAGACTTGGCTTGGGTGTTAAAGGGATTTTTGCCACCCGAGAAAAAGCCAACCCGACCACCAACAGATTATGAAATCTTTATTGACAAATATGGGTTAAAACTTGCTTGTCCTTATTGCACAAGCCGATTGTATCACCCACACGGGTTAAACGATTATGGAAAACCCTGATATAAGTGCAGAAAATGCAGGAGAACCTATACTATATTGACAGGTACTGTTGCAGATAAATCTACATTCCCACTACCTGTGCAGATTGCAGTAATCAACTATACTTTAATGGGATTATCCTTATCCGCTTGTCGGCGTAATTTAGCGGTTGACTACGGGTGGCATACCTCAGAAGGCACAATCTTGCTATACAGACATAAGTTCTTAAAAGCCCTTTTAGAACACTATGGAATGCCGAAATTGTCGGGTGTAGTTCAAATTGACGAGACATATTTCAGGGAAAATCAAAAGGGTGCAATGGAATTAGTCAATGTTGCACCAACCGCAGTAAATGAGAGAAAACCCCGACTTGAAAACACACATATTCCTTCCAAACTTGGGATTTTTGGACCAGAGTTTGCCTGTGTTGTTACGGGAATAGACAGTAATGGCTATGTTGTAGCAGTTCTGTCGGGTTTAGGGAAAAGCAGTTCTCAAATACTTGAAGATTATTTTAGTAATTATTTAGGAGATATAACCTTTCTTTGTAGTGACGATTATGACGCCTATACTCGGTATTGTGATAATAATGCTATTCCACATTACATACAACCTTCTGATATGAAGAAAATAGTTAGAAAAGAGCAAAAGGACTGGGCAGAAAAGCATAATGGCAGAGAATTGGCAGAAGAAACAATCCTTAAAAGGTATTATCAAACACAAGGTCTTGACAGAGTGGAAAACTACGGCAGATTAAGTTTTGCAGAGTTTGAGAGATTAAAAGCCGAAAAACACTTGTCATTAAATAACATTGATAGTTTTCACATTCAATTAAAGCGACATATCAACAAAAACTTGACTGGTGTTGCTACTGTGTATTTGCCTTTATACCTTGCTTTATATGTATTCAAGCATAATTGGAGTATCAGCCACAACAAACAACACCCCACTTCCCGACATGACGCTGGAAATATACTGATTGACTTACTACAATGCAAAGGGACAGCATACCGAAGTGAGGATATAAAGGGTGGGAATATCCTTGATTATGTAAAGCCTACTACCCATTATATAAACAACCTGCAAGAACTAACAGAAGAAATGAGAAGAAAATCAAACATTATGGGCTTTACTTTTGACGAAAATGACAGATTACTCACATTTAACAAGAGAAAATATTTCAGAAATTGCGGAATAAGAAAGTTAAAGCAGATATGCAAGGAATATCATATAAAAGGCTATACTGTCATTGACAGCAAAGAGAGATTAGCAAAATTAATCTGTGAATTGCTACAAGTCAATGACATTTTTCTTGGGCTTGTTGCCGCAGACCACTTGCACTCACAATTTATGGAAGATATACAACTTATGATACAACAAGCAGAAGAACTTGACTAGATCTCAAAAGTGTCATTTATAAGTGTCGGAAAATTAGGGAAGATTTTCCGACCGCACTATTTTTATTGATTTTACCCCCTAAAAAGTATAGTTTTTTTAGGAAAATTAATAGGCAAATATATAAAAGTGTTGGTTTTTTCCTTCTTCGGGGATATCCACCAGAAGGATATAGCCACAACAGGGCACTATGCTGAAAATTGGCAAAATTGTTGACTTTAGGGCGTAATTCTGCTATAATTTAGGTAGAACATAGGAAATGGAGTGAATATTTGCAAAAAGGAGTGTTAATATGAAAAGGTTATTTACATTATTTTCAGTAGTATTAGCATTGCTATTAGTGGGTTGCAACACCAACCAACAAAACCAACAAGCAGAAAAAGGCGATTTCAAGTTCTGCTCTCTTGAATGGGGTGTTGATTGGGAAACAACACAAAAAAGCGATATATTCCAAAACGCTGATATTCTTAAAGAAAACGGAAATCGAAAAACAGTTAAATTGGAAAATAGAGAATATTTGGGAATACCAATAGGTGACATTGGACTGGTTTTTGATACAAATGGTATTGGAGATACCGCTGGATTAGTTGCCGTAATGGTTCAATATGAAGAAGAATATGAAAATAATTTACTAATCAAATTAGCAGAATTATATGGAGAGCGAAAAAACGCCTATGCAGATAAAAATGGAGTTGAAAATCCTATTAATCCTGCCGGTTGGGTTAGTAGTGATACCTTTGAGAGTGTTTTGACAGAGCAAGAAAAAGAGTATTTTTTCAATGTTATGATACCAGAGGGTAAAGAACACACAAGAACTGACGCTCTTTTGAGAACACCTCTTGTTTCGATTAGAGTGGATGAAGATCATAATTTTATTGAGTTTAATGGAAATGCTACGGCAACGGTGACCTATATACAATCAGAATTGAAAAAGTAATTGTTGAATATTTACAATGGGCAAGGTTACAAATCTTGCCCATTTCTTATGTGCAAAAATCAATTTTTCTGCGAAATCTCAACAAAAAAACTATTCCACAGAAAATAAAGTTATAGGATTAGTACAAATAATTTGACAAAGAAATAGCAATATGCTATAATTTAATTAAAATTTTATTAAGGATATGATACCTTTTGGACTACAATACAGCAAAAGCATATATAATGGAGCTTTCATCCCGTGGGATATCCCCGGGACTTAATAATGTAAAACAACTCTTATGTGAACTTAAAAATCCCGAAAAATCACTTCGGATAATTCATATTGCGGGCACAAACGGCAAAGGCTCGGTAGGAGCGTATCTGTCCGAAATAATTAACGCAGATGGAAAGAATTGTGCAAGATTTGTGTCCCCCTGTGTAGGTGAATACGAAAATACATTTCTGTTTAACGGAAAAAGTGTTGAAAAAGAGCTTATAGGTGATTGTACCGATGATCTCTTTGACGCTATAAGACGGCTTGAAAAACGCAATATATTCCCTACTTCATTTGAAGCCGAAACAGCACTTGCATTTTTGATATTTGGGCGTCTTGCCCCCGATTATGCAATAATCGAATGTGGCATGGGCGGCAGAGAGGATGCAACAAATGCAGTTAGTAGCACAACACTGTCGGTAATAACCAATATTGCCCTTGACCATACAGGCTTTTTAGGGAATACTATATCAGAAATTGCATACCAAAAAGCAGGGATTATTAAACACTCCACCCCCGTGGTTTGTGCCGTTTTAGATTACGAGGCAATGACTGTTATAAAAGAGGAATGTAAAGCTAAAAACGCAGAGCTTTTTATATGTCCCCAACCAAAAATTATTAATATGGCAGATACATACACCGAATTTTCCTATAAGGATGATATATACTGCACCAAGATGCTTGGTACGTATCAGGTATATAATGCATCCCTTGCAATATGTGCATCACAGGTATTAGATATTTCCCAACTTGCAATTTCAGAGGGCATTAAAAACGCACAATGGGAATATAGATTTGAACGCTTCGGCAAATTCATATTTGATGGTGCCCATAATCCCCACGGAGCAGAAGCACTTGCAAAATCTCTTGATGTCTACACTGACCCTTGTGATACTGCATTTATATGTGCCTGCTTTAAGGATAAGGCATATGAGGAAATCGCAAAAATCACCGCACCTTACGCAAAGAAGGTGTATTGTGTCACAGCACCAACAGATAGAGGTCTAAATGCAAAAATGCTATGTGATGCTTTTAAAAAAGCAGGTGCCGATGCAGTTGGATGTGGTTCTCTGTCAGATGCAATGAGCTCGGCAAAAAGCTATAAAAACATAGTTGTGTTCGGCACTCTCTCAATACTTTTCGAAGCAAAAAGATTATCCCAATCCAACCAAGAAAAGGAAGCAGAAAATGCTAAAATGTAACAAGATATACAACCATCCCCTATACAAAGAGCGAACAGCAAAAATTGCTGAATCGGAGAAGGACAGAATATTCTGTCCTCATAATCTTCTACACGCACTTGATGTTGCCCGAATCGGATATATCGAAATTCTTGAACGGGGGCTTAATATTGACAAAGAGCTGTTTTATGCCGCATCACTTCTCCACGATGCAGGTCGGTATGGTGATAAACCCCATAACGAATCAGGGGCAGAGCTGGCACGAATAATAATGCCTGACTGCGGATTTTCAGACGTGGAAACCGAGCTTGTCCAAAATGCAATTTTAGGGCATACCGCAGGCACAAAATCTGATGTTTTTTCAAAAATACTCTATGATGCAGATAAACGTTCAAGACTATGTTTTTTGTGTAAGGCACAGGAGGAATGTTACTGGACAAAGGAAAAACGCAATTACGAAATTTCAATATAAGGATAACTAAAATGATTGTTGGAAACAAGGTATTTAAAAAAGACAAAACATACGTAATGGGTATCTTAAACGTAACACCCGATTCATTCTCTGACGGCGGCACTCATAACAGTCTTGATTCTGCTTTGGTACACGCAAAGAAAATGATTGACGAGGGTGCAGATATTATAGATATAGGCGGTGAATCTACAAGACCGGGTTATACAAAGATTTCATCACAAGAGGAAATTGGGCGTATCCTCCCTGTTATAAAGGCGGTTAAAGAACAGTTTGATATACCCGTATCAGTTGATACATATAAGTCAGACGTAGCAAAAGCATCGCTTGATTGCGGTGCGGATATGATAAACGACATATGGGGACTTAAATACTCCGATGATATGGCAAAGATTATTAAGGAATATAATGCTTCAGTTTGTATAATGCACAACAGAAATGATGCTGACTACAAAAATCTGTTGGCAGATATAAAGTCAGACCTTCAAAAAAGCATTTTTATTGCCAAATCCGAAGGTATTGCTGACGAAAAGATTGTTCTCGATCCGGGCATTGGCTTTGCAAAGACACTTGAGGACAATTTAACTGTAACAAAAAACCTTGAGGTCTTTTCCGAGCTTGGCTATCCCCTTCTTTACGGCTCATCACGTAAATCAATGATAGGGCTTACTCTTGACCTTCCTGCTGACCAACGGCTTGAGGGTACTCTTGCAACTACGGTTTATGCTTGCATAAAAGGTGCAATGTTTGTAAGGGTACACGATGTTAAAGAAAATAAACGTGTTATTGATATGACACGGGCAATACTAAATTCATAATTCTACCGGAAATTATGGGTATACAAAAGTCAGTTCCCAAGGAGATGCAAGAAATAGTGCAGAACGGAGGTCAACAGTCGAATAACAAGGCTATGAGGGTTATCCCGCCGTGTACGTGGGTACTCAAGGGACGGTTGACCTTTGTAGTTTGACAGCATACAATAAAAAGAAATCTGCAAAAATGCAGATTCCCTCAAAAATAACTGTTTTAGCAGTGAATTTGCCGTCAAACGATCGGTGCTGTTTTTTTACATCTCCTTATAATTCAAATTACGTTCCCAAGTAAGAGAAATGCATATAATCCTTCGGGTTTCTCCAGGCATCTCCGCCCCAGGTGAAGCCATGACGTTCAAATGCATTTACCACATCGCCGTAAGGTGTTATTGAATATTGATCCTCATAGGGTTTCCAGTAATTGCCTATTGTTGTTCCATTATTATAAACACAATAGTTTTCATTATAATTTATATCAATTGCCGTACCGCCGTTATGCTCACTTCTGCCGCCACGCCATGCGTATCCGCCAACGTCACGTATAGGGAACTTCTCCTCACCGTTATAAATTTCTTGAAATGCAAGCTGTACCTTATCAGCTATTGCGTTGTGAACGTAAAAGGTCGCAGTTGATGGAACCTTGTTTCCGCCGGATAGTCGCCACAAAGGAACAGTTACCTGTGTCATAAGCACCTCTGCTTCCTCTTGCGATGTTGGGTATATAGCATTAATCGCCTCCGCACCAATAGGCGTAACCTTAGCGGTTTTAAATGTTTTTGATACATTATCAACCGTTATAGTATATTTTCTGTTGGGATTAAGTGTAATATCAATATATCCCGATGCTGTATATGTTTTAGTTATGGGTGCGATATCTCCCTCATAGTATGAGTTTCTTGCCTCTGTGACAGTTACAGTTTTTGTGCCGGCACCATCCCACCTTATACGCGTATTTC
>CAKSGP010000089.1 GCA_934454745.1 uncultured Clostridia bacterium | reverse complement strand
CTATTCACCCCTACGAATAAAGAAAAAGCAACAAATAAAACACAAAGCCCAGAATAAAAGAAAAAAAAAAGGCAAAAACAAAATTGCCATGTCATTCACCCCTTACAAGAAGTCCAAAAGTAAGGACTACAAAAATCATAAGTAAAATAACATTTTGAAAATTCATATCATACCCTCATTAGCCTAAACAGAAGTCCGAAAGAAAACATCAAAAGAGCAACCGCCGTCACAATACTGTGACTTGATATAAACCATTGCATACAGTGTAAAACGCTCATTAACCTCTTGCTCCTTTCCAAAAGACAGCAACAACAATCGACATACATAAACAACCGAGCATAATTTCATAAAGGGTAACATCAATACCGCCAAAGGAAAAATGATATGCGTTAAACACAGAAGTAATCGAATTTAACGCAGATTTTAACCATAAAACAAACTGCCACATTATTGATTACCCCACCCTAAAATTAATTTAACTGCTCCGACCGCAACAACAATAGCAATACTACTGCCGATTACAGCAGGAACGAAAGGAATTAATCGAAATGCCGAGGACGGAACTTCGGCAACAAGCAAAAGCGCTTGAAACATAGAAACACAAAAATTCGAAATTAAAGTCCAAACAGAAGTAAAAAAATCTGTTATACTGCGAAAGAAATTTGTCATATAATCACCTACTTCGGAAGTCTCGGACGGTGGAGGTTTGTGGTATCTGCTTTTCGGTCAGCCGAACGCATAGAAAGTCCTTTCATAATAACGATTGAGGAAATACCAAGGACAAAGGCAAAAAGACCGACAACAAGCGAAAAATGAACAATATCATTAATCCAGTCCAAATCAATGAATTCGGATAAAAGCTTTGACATAGCCAGCAAAGACTTACCGATATGATTATCAAGCAAACCGCCAAGACCCGACATAGTATCAACAGCAGAAGTCCGACCTGCCGCAGTGCTGTCAAGAACTGCGCTTTCCTGCTGTTCATATTGTGTAGTGTTCGAAGTATCGGGAGTAGCGTACTCGTTCTTTTCCGCAGAAGATTTATTTGCAATAATAGCATCTAAAATCTGTTGTAACTGTTCTTGATTTTGACCTTTAAAGCTTTCAATAGTCGAATTAATAGCATTAAGCTGATTTTGGAAAACAGGGTCGGAACCATATGAAAAGACAAAATCACCGTTGCTTGAAACGCTACTAACATCACAGTTATAGCCGTGTATTGCGGTAACGGAGCCCGAATTTGCCAAAGATAAGCGAGCAGGAGATTGACCGTCAAAGGTCAAAGTACCCGTAGTATTCCAGTTACACTCCATATAATAGCCCCTATTAAAAATAGGAACACTATTACCAGCACTATTCTCAGTAGTTGACTTAACCGAATAAATACGCAACTCATTATTTAAAACATCAGCTTTAAAAGTAGTGCTAAAACCACCAGTAGAAGTTAAACCCGAATAAGCCGAAACATAAATACACATTTTCCAACCGTTAGCGGTTACAACCTCAACAACACAAGAATTTGAAGTAATTTCGGGTTTAGAAAATACAAAATTATATACTTCCGTTGCGCTTGCGGTAAGTCCCGAAAAAGCCATACAGGCAACAGCTGAAAACAATATAAAAAAGCGTATTAAGCGCTGATAATTACGAAGAAAGAAAGATTTAATTTTTTTCATAACAACCTCCTAAAGAAAAAGAGCTCTGCCGAAGCAGAGCCCTTAAGATTAGTTTACTCGAATGAGGCGACCGAGCAAACCAACGGCAAAGCCACAAATCGGCATTGCGAGACACAATACAGTAAGTGCAGGACTACCTGTAATAGTCGAAAGACAGGTACTAAGCCACGATATTGACTGCGTGAAGAAAGTACCTATATCAGTTAAAAAACCAGCCATAGTCATACTCCTTTAGTTCACACGAATAAGCCTACCGAGCAGACCGACCGCAAAACCGCATATCGGCATTGCGAGACACAGCACAGTAAGTGCAGGATTACCAGTAATTGTATCTAAACAAGTACCGAGCCAACCGATACACTTTGTAAAAAATACGCCTATGTTTGAGAGAAAACCTTCCATAGCTGTGGGCGTACCGTCTGCCAATGTTAACATATTCATTGTGCCTTACTCCTTTCATAAAATTTTATTTGTTAAGCTGAATTATAGCCATTTCGGCGGAATTCAGAAAAACAAGCTTTTTGATACCCATACCAAGGTCAAGTTCAAGAGCGGTGTATTCATTTCCAGTCTTTTTACTTACTTTGGTAACAAGTTTAGCTTCGAGTTTCATTTTCCCTACTCCTTTCAAGCATTAATATATCTTGTCGGGTAATTAGCCCGTCAAAATCCTTAATTCGTTCATTTTCCCACAGTCTAACATCACAAAGATAATCTTTAATTTGCCTGTAATGCAATATAAAGTCGCGTCCGAACATCTTACCGCAATCGTGTATTGATGTCCCCTTTAAAAGCATTTCACAAGCAAGCTGAATATTATCGTAACTGCTTTCCTCATTCGCTTTAAAATAACCGTAATTATTCGACTGAACAATACTTCTATCGTACTGATATTTGCCCTCAGCTTTAGCAACTAATGTATCGTGTGTGAGATATTTATACATTTCATATTCGTCAGTCATTTTCTGTGCGGTAGTGGTAACGGGTTTCCCGTTTTTCGTCCAACCGTCAAACCAACGGCGTACAGCAGATAAAGTGCAAGTAGTATATGTAACGATAAGTAAGTGTATATGCGGTTCTTTAAGTGTGCCATCCTCTTTCAAGTCCTTATCGTGATAAGCGTATGCATAAGCCCGCATTTGATTTTGATGTTTAAGCAAGCAAAGTTCCAAATTATCTTTTTCAAGATAGGTTATGCAACTGAATTTTCGGTATCTTCCCGAACCGCCTTTCAACTTCAATGGTGGTCGGTTGGTGCTTGATGTTTCATTGCTCATTAAAGGTCTTCACCAAACTTTTCAATAATTTTTTCAAAGCGTTTTAAAGATTGTTCAAGAGCGCAAAGTTCTCCAAGATTAACAATAACTGTATTTTCACGGCTAAGAACGGAAATAACATCACAAGCACTATTAATGTTATCAGTAATTTCCTTGAAAAATTTAACTTCAAATATCATTTTAAAACACCCCATATTTGTTTTTATCCCCTGCCCTATCGCTTTAAGCTTTATCCTCACTTAAAACATAGGTGAAGCTGTATACGGCTTACAGGGGAAGCGTACCACAGTGGGCTCACTATCGAATAGTATACCCACGGTGGGCTCACTTGTCAATAGTTAAATTTAAGTTTGTAAAAGGTGACAAGGTGGGCTCTTTAGTTTTGTGCAAAATAATAGTATAATAATGGTGCCAAGGGGGGACAAAAATGACAAATAAAATCGAAGTCAAATTAAGATTGCCTGAAGAAACAAAAATCAAATTACAAAAAGAAGCAGAAAAGCAAAAAAGGAGCATAAACAACCTACTTGAAGTTATAATTGAAGAATACCTCAAAAACATAAAATAGCAGGACAAAATTACTCAATTACTCAACTTCAAAGCACTTTAGTGAGTAAAAGTTTTTCTTAAAGAATGGCTCAACCAAGCCTTTTATTTTCAAAATTACTCATTACTCACCCCGAGCATATGACGCGGATATGTTCGGGGTGTGCTTTTGTGCGAGGGCGTTGCCCTCACACGGTCTCTACATAGCTATTATGTACGGTCAATACTTCTTGTACGCTCGACCTTTCAAGGCGATTAGCTGACGAAAGACAGCACACAGGGGCAAAGCTTGCAGTAACGCACTTGTACAATGAGCCTTACAAAGCTGACAAGGAAGAGAGGTTCAGTCTGTGGAAATCTTTAAATCTCTAAATGTGGTCTATTTTGCCGTGTAATCGTTTTTCCTGTTTTAAAGCGTAATTACCCTACTTTACCCCTTAAAGCCTCACAGAGACAAAAAGAAACAGCCTGTAAGCTATCCTACAAGCTGTACTTAGTTTTGACTGAATATTTAGTATAATTGGGGGGAATATGAAAAAAGAGGCTCAAAGCCTCTTTAATCACAATTAAGTACTATTCGGTATAAATCTTCTACAAACTCATTCCAAGCTTGTATACGCACTCTCTGTAAGAGTATTTCATAATGGTCGAGATTATCCAAAGCTGACAGCTGTAAACTCCGTTTTAAGGTTTTATCTTCGTCCTCAAGCTGACACTTCTTACGGTATATGTAAATCATAAGCTTATCTTTAATGCCCATTACCACGCAATCCATTCCTTTTGTTCTTTAGGACAAAGCGACATATCCAAAGTATCAAAGCTATCCCATACCGACCGAGTATATACAAATCTCGGCAAGCCTGCAAACTCAAAGCCATCAATCATTTGTTTATCGTCCTTTTTAATAAAGAGGACTTTTTTTATTCGCCGATAACTTACAAAGCCTTTAATACCAATTTTACGCAAATGAAACAATCCTGCCGACCCTGCACGGTCTCGAATTCGTTTATCAATATCGTAACCTTGACTGAAAACATCAACTCTATTGTTCATATGCCTATGCAAAGCAAAATACATAGGTTTATCAGATTGAGCAAATGATTTAAAATTACGGTTATCAAAATCTATACTACCCTCGTCATATATGACATGGCAACCGTCACCGTCAAAAGACATATCATACTTACCGAGGTCTTCACTTTCAAGACGATACGCACCTTTAATTTCAACATTAGAGAGAACGGTATAGCCGAGCTTCCGAGAAGAACGAGTAAGATATGCCGCCATAGAAGTTTTACCGGCACCGGGAACACCAAACCAAATACGAATAGTAGGCGTAAAATCTGTAATAACCCTATGGTCAAAGAACATAGTAATTATAACCCACCATAAAGCGCATAAAATGAGCTTTAAGAAAAAATTAAGGTTAAGGCAAAGGAAAAGTATCAAAGGGCAATACTTAAGGGTATAAAGCTTAATATGCGCTCTCATTTTAGCATTAGAACGATTACGGTTTAAGTGCTGTTTAATACTATCAATAATCATTGTTTTTTTATCTGTCATAAAATCACCTTTCAGTCGATACTGCCGCTATGATTTAGCGGCAGTATCTCATTTAATTAATGCACGAAGAAATTTAAAAGCACTTGCAATAGTAACACAAAGAATTATACCGCACATAGCATATTCCAACATAGCACCATAATCCCAAGTATAACTACCGTTATAACCTGATAATTGCTTATAAAACTCAGGAGTGCCGAGTATCTCACGAATTTGATTTAAAAGAGTTTCCATATCATTCACCCCTTACCAAAAGCGAAAAAGTAAGTACAACGAAAATTAAAAGTAAAAGTAAATTTTGAAAATTCATATCATACCCTCATAAGTCGGAACAATAAGCCAAAAGAAAACATAAGCAGAGCAACACAAGTAACAATACTATGACTTGATATAAACCACTGCAAACAATTTAAAACGCACATCAGCCCCGAGCTCCTTTCCAAAAGAATGAAATAATAATCGAAATACAAATAAAGCCAAGAATAATTTGGGTAAGAGTAACACTAATACCGTAAACAGGAAAAGAAACAGCAGAAAGAGCATTATAAAAAGAACCTATTTGTTCAAAAAGAAAAACAAAAGAATCGTACATTAACTGTTCCCCCAACCTAAAATCAACTTAACAATTCCAATAGCTAAAACCATAGAAATACTCGCGCCGATAACAGCAGGAACCTGACCGAGAAGTGTAGCGGTAAATCCAGGCAAATTAGCAATAAGCAATGTAGCATTTAAAAGAGAACTAACCATATTACCGACAAAAAGAACAAGCATACGAAGTCCCTCTACAATAGCAGAAAAGAAATTACTCATTTATTACGACCCCCAAATTTACCAATAGTCCAAGCGGAAAGACCTAAGAGAAACGCAGCAGCACCGACAGCTAAAGAAAAATTCAAAATGATAGGTGCAAAGGGAATACAATTACACAGAGCATTAAAAATTTTTGTAACGGAAAGCATACCTTTCGTAACATCGCCGGGCAAAGTGAAATTTTTAAAAATATTAATTGTACTTGTCCGAGCTTCGGCAGTATCGGCATTTATAGAAGCTTCGGCACTGTCCAAATCAGCTTGATTTTGTTTTTGACCGGGAGTGGTGGCAGAATATTCATTCTTTTCCGCCGACGATTTATTATCAATTATAGCTTGTAATATTTGATTTAATTGTTCCTGATTCTGTCCCTTAAAGCTTTCAATAGTAGAATTAATAGCATTAAGCTGATTTTGGAAAACAGGGTCGGAACCATATGAAAAGACAAAATCACCGTTGCTTGAAAC